>CAYVSR010000052.1:0-10848 GCA_964453125.1 uncultured Phycisphaeraceae bacterium
CACACGCCGTCGGCCGTCGCTCAGCAGCAGGAGGCCGCCAGAGCCGATCGGCTTGACGACGCCGGTCTGCGGCGTCAGCACGGGCGTGAGCGCGGCGACGACGTCGGTGGGATCGGCCGAGCGCAGGCGCACGATGGTCGAGAGGTAGCTCGACTCGACGGCGCCCTCCTGCCCCGCCAGGAGTGCTTCGGGGGCGTCTGGCATGACCACTCGCGACTGCTGTGCCGCGGCCTGCGCCGCTGGCACGACGCGGAAGAGCCCGGGCTGATCGGTCTCGATCACGGCGAGGCCTTGGCCGTCGAGCGTCGCGACGAGCGCGTCCCAGAGCTCGGAGTCCTTGAGCGCGGTGCGCAGACGGAGCGTGACCTTCTTGGCGAGATCGGGCGCCTGGTATTGCACCGACACACCGAGGCGCAGACTGACGAGCTCGACAAGACGGGTGAGTTCCAGTTCGCCAGAGAGCGCGATGTCGGCGTGAGCGACGCTTGCGTTCTGTCCGAGCGCACGACAGTCGCCGAACACGACACAGGCGCCGCTCACGCACATTACAAGCACGCTGCGCTTCGGCCTTCCGCTCGCGATAGTCATCCAATCCATGAGTCCCCTGCTTGGAAGATAACCCCAGCGATGGCGAATTCTCGCGTACCGGTCTCCCATGTGTCAAGTTCTTGCACACGTCTTTCAGTGCGCTTCCTCGATCCTGAGGACTCTGTGCGTCGCCGTCCGACGCCCTCATGCACATGGTTCTGATGTACGCCGCACGCGTCCTGCACAGTGTCACTGCCCCGCGCTTGGTAACTCCCTGCACGCCCATTCGTCCCGGGCCACTTATGTGCGTGTCTGCTCCGACTCGCACTGCGGTATACACACTCATTCGTGAGCCCAGCGGATGCTGCCTACACACAGAGTCGTGCTTGTGCGATGGCGCGATGCCCAATGCGCAGCGTCCCGCGTGGTTTGGAGACCGGTTGCGATGTGCACGCATTGCGCGCCAGAGGCCGCCCGCTATCATTTATTTTTTTTTTTTGCTGCTCGTGATCCGCGCCCAACGCTCTGCGCCGCCGTGTCTTGCGCGCCGTCCCTTACGGTGCGTTGAGCCTTTTCTTCACACTATGGTATTGCGTTCACTCTTGTTGTGCATTACAACTCTGGTCTTTGCTCGTCTTGTAATAGCTTGCGTTCCATATGCTGGGCTGCTCCACCGGGTCTGCGCTGTACGAGAGTTTGCACGACGACGAGCGCCCTGTCGGTGCTCCGCAAGCGTGGCTGGATGCATTGCGGGCATGCCGGCGAGGTTTCACATTCCCAACGGCGGGCTTGCCGGCTCGGGAGCCGGGACGCGATCGCGGACACGTTCCGAGTCTTGATGACCGACGCGCGGCCACAGCCGCCGCCCGCGCTCGTACGGCGCCCGGCGCTGAGGGGCATTCCGATCCCATGTGGGGGGTCACACGAGGGCCTTTGCAGAGGAGATGGCAGGTGAGACTTCGCAGCGTGCTGAACACAGGCGTGACTCTGTTCGTGACACAACCACCGGCGCCCGTACCAACCCATTGCCCGGGCAGTCAACGTGCACCTATAGGTGCGCTTCGACTGTCCGCCGTACTTGCATGCATGGCAGTCATGTCGGGGTTCATGTCGTACACGGTGCGCGCATCAGAGGCGACGGGATGCGCACTCGAGGCGCTTCAGATTGCGTATCGGCTCGGACTGTCGCCGGAGGCGTGTGCCGTGGCCGGCCTCGGACCAGCGGAGACGACCGCTGCGTTGCTCAGGGTGAACAATGCAGGCGTAGAGCGCGACAGACTGACGGCTGCCGAACAGACGGTCTCAGCGCAGGTCCTGGCTCTGGTCCGTCTCGAGGCTGAGGCGAGGGCGAATCCGACGGATGAGGGCATCCTGCAGGCATGCCAGTTGGCAGCAGAAGCGCTAGAACTGGCACGGGCGCGGGTCGTGGCTGCGGAACAGGACCTCCGAAGCGCTGCGCTGGCGGCGTTGCCGCCCGAGTCCGTCGCGGTCTTGGCGGTCTGGCAGGCCTCGGCGGCGTTTGGCGTGCCCGCAGAGTTCCGCGTCGTGGCGCTCACGAATGCCGAGTGGGAGGCCATCCAGAGCGCCGTCGCGGCGGAGAGACGGTCTTTCCGCACCGCCACGCCGCTCGAGACACACCACGCTGAGACGCTCGCCGTGGTGCGAGCTGCACCCGAGGTTGTCGCGGCCAGAACACGTCTGTCGCACCTCCTCCCATCCCTTCGTGCCGTCTTTCGTCCGGGTCAATAACAGCTCGCGATCCGGCAGGCGCACGCCTGCTATTGCTTGGAGAACTGTGTCATGATCGCATTCCGTTGTCGCGCGTGGTTCGTAGTGGCTCTGCTTCTGGTTGCGCCTTGGTTCGCATCACCTCGCGCTTGGGCTCAGGCGGACGCAGGCGCCGGCGAAGAGATCGGGCATCGTCCCGACGAGGATGCAGAGGGGCCCGGCGGCCTAACTCTCTTGCCCGAAGGCGGAGACGACTCGAAGCCGTGCAACCAAAACAGCTCGGCGGCACGGAATTATGACTCTGGGGGCGACTCGAGCCCGGGGAACCCGAGCGGGCCGCCCTCGGCCGATTGGCGTACCGACCACCCGGTGCTCATTTCGACAGGTCACAAGATCGAAGTCGCGACCGACTTGGTGGTGGCCCTTCCAGGGCGCGATTTCACGCTCACTCGAGAATACACGAGTCAGCGCGACGCGTTCCTTCCTCGCACCAGCGGCCCGGGCTGGTTCTTCCCGAGCATGTCGTACCTGCGATACGTCTGGCTCGGACCCGGCACGTTGCCCGGTGGCGCGGTGGATCCGAACAACTTTCGCGTCGATCTGGTCGGCACCGTCGCGAAGGAGGTCCCCTTCTACGCGATCGGCGACGTTCAGGGGCGACATCGGTGGTCATCGACGGGCCCCACGACGCGCTGGTTCGAACGCAGCGTGGTCAACGTGGACTGGCAACCCGTCGCAGACGGCCCGGGCATCGAGGTTGGCGCCAACCGCTGCATGCTCTCCCTGGTGTCCCCGGGCGAAGGAGAGTCTCTGTTTTTTCGCGACTATCAGAGTTACGGCCCTGGCTCTACTCCATTCGACCCGCCGAGCACATACCCCGGGGGCGTCACGCCCACGCCGCTCACTCGCCCCGAGGATGACGCCGGCTGGCTCCTGGGCTTGCTCGCCGAAGAACGCGACGCATATGGCAACCGCTGGCTGTACACATACAACAGGTACTTCAGTCACCGTCCGCCCGGATCTTCGCCTCATGGGCCGCGCCCGCGCGTACACACGATCACCTGTCTCTCGCGCGGCGAGGACGGGTCGACGGGACGCGTGAACGCGGTCATCACGTTCGCGTGGATCGAGAACGACTCGTCCGTGGCGCAGGTGAATGAGCACCGGTTGCGATCCGTAGTGGTGTCGCGACCGATCGGCCCCGAGGGCGCACTCACCGAGGTGCAACGGGTGGTGTACTACTACTTCAACGATCTGAATCTGCCCGTCGGGCAAGCCTCGAGCGTCGGCACATCGGGGGACCTCGTCCTGGTGGCGACATACGAGCGCGTGGACTCTGCACCGATCGTGCAAGGGCCTGATCCGATTCTGCCCCAAGGCGTCGTTCCGCCGGTGGCGTACCCGGCGCGAATCCGCGTGACGCACTACCGCTACCACGACGGGCAGGGCGACTGCGTCGCTCCCGGCGGCACGCCGGGGTGCTTGACTTGCACCGACCCCGAGGAGGCGAACGGGGTCATCGATCCTCGGCTCCCTCCACCGGCGCCGTCGAACGTACGCCTCGGAGCGCGGCACCAGCTGAAGCAGGTGTTTCCGGCCGATCGGATCGAACAGTACGCCCAGCGACTGAACGCAGGCGTGGCTCCCGCCGAGCGGTCGGGCCTTCTGGAGGCGGCTTGGGAACTGGCAAGAAAGGGCTCGACCGACGAGTTGTTCATCGGCGAGCAGGGCGAGCCGTGGCTCTTGCATCATCTCGCGTCCAAAGGCATCGTGTATTACTGCAACGAGGCCGTGGTGCAAACGCAGCTCAGGGGTCGGGTGCGCAGGCAGTTCCTTAATGACGCCCCGCTTCGGGTGGCCGGTGCCGTTCCCGGCAGGGTCCTTCAGTACGAGTACTACGAGTACCCGGAGCCGGCGACCCCTTCAGGCGTGGGGCACGGCGTCACTTCACCGCAGACCGTCAGCGCGTATGCGAAGACCACGCGCATCTCCGAGATGGTCGCCAGCGAGAGCGGCGTTTACTCGCCGTACAGGACGCGGGCGTACGACACGATCGTCATCAAGAGCTCCTGGGAGTCGCCGCATGAGTCCGCGCAGCCGCGGAGCGTCACCCGGTACTTCACCGCGAATGACGCGCTGCTCGAAGCCCCGATCACGTCGACCAGCAGACGTTGGGTTACGCATTACACGTATGACCCTTCACCGTTCAAACAGACCATATCGCGGATGATGACCCCCTCCGCGATGGCGTCGTACACGCCGGGCTCACTCGGCGCCGTGCCCCTTGCGCCGACATACAGCCCGAGCCCGGACCAGGGCCTCGTGTACGCGTACGAGCACAACGCAGACGGTCGCATGTCGGAGCTGCGCGTGCGGCAGGGCGCCGGCTCCTCCGCCGCAGGCCCCGAGGGGGTCGCGCCGCTCGCCGAGTATTCAATCGTGCTGCGCCACACCTACGGCCAAGACTCGCCGGGAGTCGGTCCTGACCCGGGCGAGCGCAGATCGCACCTGCTCGTCAAGTCCGAACGATTCAGTCGTAAGGACGTCCTGGCGCCCGGACCATCGGACGACGACTCACGGGAGACCACGACGTTCACCTACGGCATGCATCCGAACGTCTTGGATGATCTCAAGCCGCGAACTGGCGTCGCGTGGGTACAAACCACGCACGAGCGCGAAGGCGTGTCTGAACTCGGGCCAGGTGGTCACGTTCACGAGTTCGAACTCTTTGACTCGAAAGGAGACAACACGTGGACTATCGCCGCTGACGGCTCGCTCACGCAGCGGACATTTCACACGGGTCAGCTGGGGGGGGAGACAGGGCTGGCTGCAAACGAACTGCGGAACACCACTGTGCCGATATTGCCGGGTGAGACGGGCCCCGCATTCTTCGACACATCTGCAACGAATGCGGCGCTCTTGGTCGCCGTCTCGAACGCGGGGATCACGCTCGGCCGGACGGCTGACGGCGGCCTGCTGTTCACCCAATGGCGACGAGATCCGCTCGGTCGAATCGTCGAGGCAATCGCACCGGGCGACGTCCGCTCGTACGTGGCGCGCGAGATGCGCGAGCTCCCGCAGCTGCCGGGGCTTGAGTACTTCGCGGAGATTGTGCTGCCCCAGAAGGCCGGCGCGGAGTTCAATGGCCCAGCGGTGGCGGTCTGGCTCGACGCCGCCGAGCGCCCCATGCGCCGCAGCGAGTACGCATTCCCGTCCGGCTCGTCGGGCGTCCAAACAGCTTCCCCCGGCTCCGGCTTCACGCCCCACGTCGCGTCCTACGACGCTGGCTCGCTGGTTGAGATTGCGCGGCTCTGGATCCAGCGCGATCCAACGGGCCTGCCGCGACGAGTCGTGCGATGGCACGACGTCGCGACCGATCGCCGCCACGAGGATCGGATCGAGCACGACGCCCTCGGACGACCCTTTGTGTTCGTCTCCAGCGACGGCTCGGCAACGCGCTGGACACGCGACGTGCGTGATCGCCTGGTGCGAATCGAGCGCGGCATGGGCGACGTGACAGCGACCAACCTTCTGCTCTCCCTTGACAAGATGCGAGACTCGGAGACCTACGGATACGACTCAGATGAGTCGGGTTCACCCCGCGGAGGCAACGGCGCACTGACGCGAGTGACCTCTTGGACGTCGGCGAGCGACGCCCGCGTTACAACGATCGCGCGCAGTTTCCGGGACTTGCCCACACAAATCCGTCGTCCGCTCGCACCGCACACGGTTCTGGAGCACGACAATCTCCGACGAGTCGTGCGGACAGACGTGCACACGGCCCTGCCGCCGACGCCTGGCGCCGCAGCGGACCCAGCGACTCGGACGCAGAGGGTGACGACGTCGTATAGCCAAAGGGGTCTGGTATGGAAGACGGCGATCGCGATCGATCCCGCCTTCACCAACCCGAGCGATCCCGAGGACCCGGGTGCGGCGTTGCAGTCGCTCGCTTGGCGCGATCCCGTCGGACGCGTCATCGCGTCCTGGGGGCCGGACGCTCCCGCAATGAAGGCTCGCCACGACGGGCTTGGTCGGCCCTCTACGATTTACACAACCGATCGCGGAGGCGACGCGCAGCCAGGGTTCGCGGCGTCGTACGCGGACGCTTCCTCGCTGGACGACGACATCGTGTACCGCCAGACCGAGTTCGGATACGCCAGCGATGACGTGCCCACTCTGGTGACCACACGGGTGCGGGCGCACGACCTCACGGCAACCGGCGACCTTGCGCTCTTCGCCCCGGGCTCCGACGATGCGCAACGGGTCATTTCCAGCTACGTCGGACGCTTCTACGACCCATTCAATCGCCTGGCGCGCGTGACGGATTGCGGCACGAACGCAGCGGGCTATCGGGCCGGAGGAGCGCAGCCCTTTGATCCGCTCTCACCGCCGGCGTCGCTGCCCTCGTGGTCGGGTGCGGGCGAGGAACGTGTGTGGGAGCTTTCGTACAACAGCCGCGGGCTCGTGGACGCGGTCGTAGGTCCGACCGGGCGACGCGACCGAACGCTCTACGACGATCTCGCGCGGGTACGAGCGACCGTCGAGAACGTGCAGGCGTTCGCCGACGACCGGCTCGTCTGGCAACACGCGCTGGGACGCTGGGGGCTCAGCGGTCTCACGTCCGCACCGGACGCCGATCGCGTCACGTCCGTGGTGTACAACGGCGCCGACCGCGTCACACAGATGGCGGCGCATCGGCTGTCTGGTCAGACAGATCTGCCGCAGGTCACGGAGTATGCTTGGGGAACAGCGGACAACTTCGAGCAGGGTGAAGAGTCGTCATTGCTCGCCTCGGCCGACTTGCTGGGCGAGATCCGCTACCCGAACGAGACCACCGGAGCGCCCGGGTCGGCCGCGACACTTGAGCCGCTGATCGCGCGCTTCGCGTACAACCGCGCGGGAGAGCTGGCGCACGTCACGGATCAGCACGGCACGAAGCGCCGCCTAGTGCGCGACGCGTTGGGGCGCGTCTTCCGCGACGAGGCCTACTCTCTCGCGCCCGGCGTCGATGCTCGCGTCGGGGCGCTCGAGTTCGAGTACGACGCGAGTGGCCGACTCTCGCATGCGCGATCCAAGACCGCAGGCACAGGCGGCGTGCTCAACGCAGTCCGATTCGACTACGACCGCGAGGCGCCCGCGTCTCATCCGAACCCGCTCTGGGCAGCGCTGGAGGTTTACCAGCAGCATGACGGGGTTGTGACATCGGCTTCACCGCGAGTCTCCTGGCGGCTGGATGCGCTCGAGCCGGTCACCACGAGCGAACGGCCCGACGATCATGGCAATAGGGCACGACTCGCGGGGATTGTGTATCCCATCGACGCAGTCGGCGCCCCCGGCGCATCGCCGGACACAGTGCGAATCTCGTACTCGGACGCTTCGTCTTGGGTTTCGGGCAATCGCATCGGTCGCGGACGTGCTCTCGAACTGCGGAATGGCGCGGGGGGCTTCGAAGCGCTGGCCCGGTACTCCTGGATCGGCGAAGATCTCGAAGCGGTGATCGACCTCGCGAGGGCGCATGTCCTGCTCGATCGACAACTCGTGCTCGAGGGCGCCAGTCCCGCACAGGGCACGCGCTCGCCTGGTGTCTACCCATCCCTTGACCGCTTCGGACGCGACGTGCTGCACGCCTGGGTCGACGACGACATCGGCGCCCACCCGGTTGACCCGGGTGTGCCTGTCTCGCCCCCCATCGTGGCGACTCGTCACGAGTATTCCAAAGCCTCGGACCGCCTCGCCGAGCGAGACGCCCGCCCCGGAGCGCTCGTCGCCGCCAGGGATCGTCTCTTTGCGATCGACGGTCTGCAGCGGCTCAAGCAGGCGCTCCGCGGCGCTTCCGGCGCCGGCGGATCATTCTCGCCGTCGACGCTCGAAGACTTGTGGTCGGAATCCTGGGCGCCCGACGCGACGACGGCTCGCAGGCTCGACGCGCTGGGCAATTGGGGGGCGTACGCCCAGGACCGCAATGGCGACGGGGATTTCACAGACCCCGACGAGCTCGAGGACCGCTCGCACAATATGGCGAACGAGGTCGTCGAGCGGCTCGTCCGCCGCCTGCCCGCGGCGCCCGACACAGCGCTAGCCCTCACGCACGACGATAGCGGCAACCTCATCACGTCGGCTCAGCCTGATGGCTCTATGCAACTCCTGATCTACGACGCCTGGAACAGGCTCGTGCGCGTGCGAACGCAGATGGGTTCCGCCTCGGCGACCATCGTTGCGGAGCATGAGTACAACGCGCTTGGATGGCGAATCCTGTCTCGCTCAGATACGTCTTCCCCGGGAGCCCCGGCCGATGGCTTGCTCGATCAGTCGCGGCTGATGCTCTACGACGCCGCGTGGCGACTTCTCGAAGAACGCATCGACGATGACCTCGACGCGCCGACGACAGGAGCGCCGGGTCAGGGCGCCGCGGACGGACCGGACCGCGTCGCGCAGCTGTTCTGGGGCTCCGATGTGTCAAGCGCCGGGATCGACGATGCCCTCTACCGGCGCGAGGGCGCTCTAGCCAGTTCCTCGCCCGGCGGCGCCGGAGGAACATTCCTCGGGTGGACGCTCGGGCGCGAATGGTGCGTGCTCACCGATATCCAAGGCTCCGTCATCGCCCTTGTCCGGCCGGGCGCCAACGGAGCACGCGCAACGCTCACCGAACGCGTCTCCTACAGCGCCTACGGCAGGGGCCGCCTGGCGCCCGCGGGGGACGCTGATGGTGACGGCGCCGTGAGTTTCACGGACCTCAATCTCGTGCTCGGCGTGCTCAGCGCCGAGACCGGGGCGTATATCGGCGAGCCTGGGTACAGCGCGGACCTCGATCTCGACCGCAGCGGTTCGATCGATTTCTCCGATCTCAACGTCGTGCTGAGCGGATTCGGGGCGCCGCGTCGGCCCGCGGGCGAGGTCAGCGCCCCGTTCGTTCCGAACCTGACTCCGCCCGCCGGCTGGGCAGGCGGGACCGGTCGCAGCAGCGGATTGCCCGCTCCGGGCGCAGGACCGGACTCGGTGGTGGGCTACGCGGGATACGTGTACGCCCGAGACATCGATCTGTACAGCGTGCGGTTCCGAACGTACAGCGCGGGGTTGGGACGTTTCGCGACGCGTGACCCGATTGGGTACGCGGATGGCGCGAATCTGTACGAGTACGCGACATCCAGTCCGTTCTCCTGGGTAGACCCGCTGGGGCTGTGCGCCCGCAGGCCGTTCTTGCCTCTCGATCCGTCATTGGATCACGACCGTTGGGATCGCACGCGCCAAGATCGAGAGGCCCTGAGAGAGGCGTATGAAGACTCTCTGGAGACCGGGCAAGAGGGCCTGCGATTTGGCTACAACATGATGTACTCGCCTCAGGCACTCGGGGGGGCTCTGCTGCCGTTTGTCAAGATCAAGCTGCCTGGGCTGAAGCTAAAAAACGTAAAGCTGCTCCCGAACGTCTCAGGCTTTCGTGGTAAACTATCCAAATTCACCGGCTTCGCGCCCAAGGGATGGGATGCACACCATGTCTTCCCAAGACAGTTTAGGACACAGTTCAAGAAGCTCGGCATCGACATCAACAAGCCGGAGTTCGGCGCGTGGTGGAAGCGCGAGGCCCACCAGCGTTACTCACGTGAGTATGCCACGCGGTGGGACCAGTTCTTCAGAGACGTGAAGGCAGAGCGACTCGACGCAGAAACAGCGGCTAAACGCGCCATGGAACTTGCTCAAGAACTCGCGCAGAAGTACGGCTATGAGACCCACTTCACGATTCGCTAGGTTCGAGGATTTTTTCTCCTTCCGCAACGCGTATAAGCGCGGGTGGTTCCATCTCGACATGGACACCGACCGATTCACTTCTAGTCAGATGGATGCCATGTTCCTAGGCCATTTTATCCCACGAGTACCTATCAAGTGCGTGCCGTTCTCAGGCACGCGGCCAGCGGACATCATGGGCACGACCGATGCGATTCCGCAGATCGTCTCGGCGCGGTTCGTGGACACGCTCCGCCTTCATGGCTTCTCGGGATGGTCGACCTACCCGGTGCGCGTGTACGACAAGCTCGGCAAGGAGCGCAAGGGCTACTTTGGGCTCGCGGTCACCGGCCATGCTGAGTCTGACGATTCGAAGCGAAAGGTGGTCTGGGAACAGCCGCCGACCGCGGAGGGCCGTCCAATACGGGCGGTCGAAGGCGTCTACTTTCTCCCGGAGACGTGGGATGGGTGCGACATCTTTACGCTCGGCGGCGGGGGACACATGCTTTGCACCGCGCGAGTCAAGGAAGCGCTCGAAGCGGCCAAGATGACCAACCTCGAGTTTGAGCGTATGACGGAGGTACGGGCGCCCTACTTCGAGGCAAAGGCGTGACACTCGCGGCTTGCGGTATGGACTCTGCGTCAAACGCCGAAAGTCGGAGGTAGCATCGCCTGACCCACCCCCTCTGTGAAACGTCTCCCTTACCAAGAAGGAACATGGTTCGCGGTGCCGCTGGGCGACGGCGGGTACGGCGTCGGTCGCGTGGCGCGGATGCCGAGGTATGGCAAGGTCCTGCTCTGCTACCTCTTTGGTCCGCGCAGGGAGCGACCACCCACGCTTGAGGAGGTGGAGGGGCTGCAACCCGAGCATGC
>CAYVSR010000053.1:0-10767 GCA_964453125.1 uncultured Phycisphaeraceae bacterium
CCTCGCGGGTGGCCTGCGTGAGCGACGCCTCGAGGCGGCGCACCTCGCCGCGGGCCTCGACCGATCGCACCCGGCGCTCGCCCAGCGTGTTCTGCGAGACCGACTGCGCGTTCGCCTCGGTCCGCTCCAGTTCGGCGCGCGCGAGCGCCTCGCGCTCGCGCGCCGTCTCGAGGAGCGACGACGCCTGCTCCGCGCGGCTCAGCGCGATCGCCAGCTCGCTGGTGATCCTGAGCGATTCGGGCGAGTCCAGTTCCGCGACGACGTCGCCGGCGCGCACCGTGTCGCCCATGCGGACACGAATGGCGCGAACGATCCCGTCGATGCGCGGAGCCGCTGCTTCGAGCCGATCGGGCAGCGGACGGGCGGCGCCGACGAGGCGAACGACGCGTTCGACCCTTCCGCGGCCGACCTCCGTGGTCTCGAGCCCGATCGCCTCTGCGGTCGCCTCGGAGACGCGCTTGGGCGCGTTGGGATCGAGGGAAACTGCGGACGTCTTGACGTGCCCCTCGTGGGCGAGCGACGTGAGCGCGAGCAAGCCTGCTGCGCCGAGGGCAGCCGCCGCGACGCGGCGCGTACGGAAGTGCATAGAAGCCTCCAGGGGTTGGGGTGGGCGTGGGATGCCCGGACGGCCAACGCGGGATCGCGCGTGGTCAGGCCTCGCGGCCCGACCGAACGGTGGCAGACGGCCCGCGCGCGGGGGCGCGCGGCGAGCGAATCACAACGTGAGCGCGCAGCGTTGGCCCAGGAGGCTCATGGGGGGTCGATAGACCGGGCAGCGCCCGGATGGCTGCCTGGCGCGCGCCGGCGGTCCGGTGTCGTCCAGCGCCGTGAGAACCAGCACGGCGAGCAGCGGGGGCGCGGGCGCTTGGAAGCCGCGCTTCTCGGGGGGTGACTTCGCCGTCTGGTGCGAGCCGCACTCGCACGTGCCGTCGTGCTCGTGGTCGCCGCCGTCGGGAAGCGTGTGCGCGTCGGAGTGCGCGTGGTCGTCCGCCGCGTTCGACGGCCCGTGGTGATGATGCCCGTGGCCGCTTGCGTCGCGCGTCGAATGATCGCCGCACGCGATGCACACCCGGAACACGGACTCCAGGTTGCAGCAGCAGACCTGCAGCCCCACCGCCACCGCGGCCATGAGGATCCAGTCGATGGGTCCGCGTCGGCTCACCGCGTCTAGTCTACCACCGCGCCGGGGGGCGAGGCGCGCCGGACGCGCCGGCGCGCTGGCGTCACCTGGGCTGATAGCTGAACTTCTGCCCGCCGATCGACGCCTCGTACATCAGGCCGCGCTCGTCCATCGTGAACACCGCGACGCCGCTGGAGTACTTCGCGTTCGCGCCCGCGCCGGACTTGACGGCCACGGCGGTGGCCTGCGCATCGAACGCGAAGTTGCCCGTCTTGAACTTCGAGATCGCCTCGGCGGTCGAGAACGCGATGATCTCGGTGTACGCCTGCCCGCCGAGTTGGAAGCCGATCGACCCCTGCGACAGGTCGCAGTAGCCGGTGATGGACCCGCCTTCGTAGAGCACGCCCTTGCCGTAGGCGCCCCCGACGCCCGCGGCGCCCTTGCCCACGGTCGGGAACACGGCGTAGCCCCTCGCGTCGCGGAAGATCGGGGTGAGCGTCGGGTCGTTCTGCTGGGCCTTGGCGAGCGCCGCGTCCGCCTCGGAGCGGATGTCGGACTTGCCCTCTTCGGTCTTGGGCGCGGTGGCGCACGCGCCGAGGGCGAACGGAATGACGAGGGCGGCGAGGGAAAGCGTCGGTTTCATGGTGGTTCCTTTGAGCGGTGGGGGCGGAAGGCTCGTCGTGACGAGCAGGGGTAGCGGGGGCCGCGGCGCGAGAGACTGCGTTCGACCGAAGGGCAGCCGGCGTCAGTCTGCGCCGTTTCTCTCGGCGGATTGCTCGATGGCGTCGCCCGCCTTCTCGATGTCCGTGCCGAGGCCCTTCGTGGTGTTGCACGCCGCGAGCACGAGTGTGACGGCCCACGCCGCGGCGGCGGTGGCGAGGACGCGGGTCAGTCGCTTCATCGAGTGTGTCCTTCCGTCCGCGTGTCCGGGCCGTCGAGCAGTCCGGAGAAGACCGCGGCGCAGGCATGCATGAGTTTGTCGTGCTGATCGAGGCGGGTTGGCGGGATGGACGCCGCGCGAGCGAGCGCGTCAGCGCCGCAGGCGTCGTCAGCGGCGCGGGCCAGAGAAAGAATGCGCACGTCGCCGGCGTGGACTCTCGGGGTCTTGCGAGTCTCGTTCGCGGCGATGAGGATCGGAAGCATGGATTGGTTCTCGTGTGCCGGCGCGACCGCGGCCCCACGAGCCGGGGAGGGTTTGGGCAGGGATCAGAAGCCGCGCGGAAGGACGCCCAGGAGCAGCAGCACGATCAGAATGACGAGCACGAGCCCCAGCCCGCCGCTGGGCGCGTAGCCCCATGACTTGCTGTGGCGCCAGGTCGGAAGGCCGCCGACCAGCAGGAGCACGACGATGAGCAGCAGGATCAGTCCCACAAGATCAGACTCCTGGAGGTGCGTGGCGCGCCGCGAGCCCGCGTGACCGCGATCCCGGGCGCCGGGACGCGCGAACCGTCACCCGTGTAAGGGCCCGGTCACGAACGGAGGCGAACGGCTTTCGCCCCTCGCCTCCACGCTCTCTCTCTCCTCCGTGGTCAAGCACAGTGGAAGGAGGGGCGGATGTGTTCAGTTCGTCGCGTGCGACACGCGACCGTTCGCGGCGTCCTGCACGCGCTTCCAGGCGTCGCGGCTGGCGCCCCTGGCCTGGTCCCACGCGAGGTGCGAGGTCCCGCGGGCCTTGTCCCAGCCGCGGTTGAGGTCCGGCTCGGCGCTCTCGAACGTCTGGCCCTTGGCGGCGCTGCGGTCGAAGCTCTCCCAGCCGTAGCGGTACGCCGGGGCGTATTCCTCGTAGCCGAAGGTCGCGTGCGCGTTGGGTCCGGCGGCGTGCGCCTCGCGCCAGTGCTTGGTCTCGGCCTCGGGGTTGATCGCTTCCGCGGCGGCCTTGCCCGCCAGCCCGCCGACGACCGCGCCTGCGGCCGCGCCGATCACCGCGCCCACGGGGCCAGCGATCGCGCCGCCTGCCGCGCCCGCCGCCGCGCCGGCGCCGATGGCGCCCAGGCCGACGCCCACGGGGTGTTCGCCGAGAGGGCCGGACTTCGCGGGTGGGCTCGTCGTGGAAGTCGCAGCAGCGGCGGTCTTGTCCGTGCAGGCCGAGCCGGCGGTCTTGGTTGTCTGATCGTTCATGTGGGGCTCCATGGGAAGGGCCAAGACGGTCGGACCGGTCCGGGCGATGCGGGGCGGCGCTTGATGCGACCGCCGTGAGGGAAGTCGTTCCGCGGATGAGTTGCCGGTTGAAGACTCCGGGGCCCCGGCGCCGCGTCTGGGCGTGCGCCGTACTCTCCGGGCGGCGCGACGCGCAAGGCCCGAAACGCGAACGAAAGATCATGGCGCTGGCGGGCGCGCGTGCCAGAGGGGAACGTTCCCTTATCAGCGCGCAAGGCGGCTAGGCCTGCGCGAGCCCCTCGCGGATGGCGAAGCGCATGAGGTCCGCGCGGGCGCCGATGCCAAGTTTCCGCATCATGCGGTCCTGGTGGCCGTCCACCGTCTTGGGGCTGCGGCACAACTGGGCGGCGATCTGCACGCGCGACAGGCCCTTGCCGATCAGGCGCAGGATCTCCGCCTCGCGCGGCGTGAGCGAGGCGAGCAGCGTGGCCGGCCCCCCCGCCAGGATGTCGGGCGCGCCGGCGCGCGGGCGCGCACGCCCGGGGGGGGCGCCGACGAGGCCGGGCAGCGGGCGGCACCGCTCGCGGACGCGCGGCCCGAGCACGAACGAGCCGGCGCTGTCACGCACCACGTCGTGCACGACGCGGACGATGTCGTCGAGCTCGTCGGACTTCGCGAAGTACGCCGAGGCGCCGGCCTTGAACGACGCGGTGATGAAGGCGTCGCGGATGTGGGCGCTCAGCACCACCACGCGGACCTCCGGGCGGGCGCGCTTCAGGCGGTCGGTCATCTCGAACGCGTCGGGCCCGGGCATCTCGATGTCGAGCAGCACGACGCTCGGGCGGAGGCGCTCGACCTCTTCGAGCAGGCGCGCCGCGGTCGCCAGCCTGCCCACCACCTCGATGGAGCCGTCGATGGCGAACTGTGCCTTCAGCCCCTCGACGAGCACGGCGTGGTCGTCCACGCAAAGCACGCGGATGGCGCCCGCGCGCGCCGACGATGGGGCGCGCGGCCTGTCGCCCTCTGATCTGCGAGGGCCTCGGGTGCGCCCGGGCGCGCCTGCCGGGGTCGCTCCCCCGGCGGGCTCAGGCTCTCGTCCGTTTGCGCTTTGACGCTTCATCGGGACTCCTCGTGTGAATCTCGGGCTCTCGCTGCGCGACGCGACCCAGCGCGTGGCGGATCGCCTCGAAGTCGTCGGGCGGGTCGATGATCGTTGGGCGCAGGGCCTCCCACGCGGCGCGGTCGGCCTTGGGGGCGCCGACGAGCGCTACGACCCGTTGGCGCTTCGCTTTCTTCCAGCGCTGCGCCTGGAGGAGCGCCGCGGGCGTGGGCTCGGTCACCCACACGTCCGCCGTGCGCGGGCCCGACTTCGATTCGGGTCGGACCATGATCCCCACCCCGAGCAGCACCTGCGAGACGAGCGCCGACGTCCGATGGTTGCGGACGGACACGACCGCGGTGAGTCTCGGACGCGCCGCCCGGTCCGCCGCGCCGACGGACGCCACGGGCAGGATCAGCGTCGCGGTGGTTCCCTGCCCCGGTTCGGAGCGGATCTCGAGGTTCCCTCCCGCGCGGATCGCGACCTTCCGGGCCAGCGGCAGGCCGAGCCCGGTGCCCATGCTGCGCGCCTTGGTCGTGAAGAACAGGTCGAACGCGCGCCGCTGGACGCTCTGCGACATGCCGCGCCCGTTGTCCGTGACGCCGAGCGTGACGGTGCGCCCGGCGTCGGTGACCTTGGCCCACACGCGGACGCGCGCCAGGCGACGGCCGGCGGGCAGCGACTCCCCCGCGTTCACGATGAGATTGAGCGCGGCCTGCGTCAGCCAGTGCGGCGCGATGCCCACCGGTGGGAGTTTCTTGGGGAACGACGCGCTCACGCGAACGTGCTTCGGCACCGCCTTGTTCAGCAGCGATCCGACCTGCGCCCACCACGAGACCAGGTTCGTGCAACCCGCTCCATCGCGCGCCGCGCCCGGACCGTCGGGGTCGAGCGCGAGGAAGTGCAGCGCGTCGCTCAGGTGCTGCAGGTACGCGATTGACCGGCGAACCGCGTCCACGTGCCCGCGCGCAGGCGCGGCGATGCCCGCGTGCTCGATGGCGTTGAGCCTCGCGCGCAGCGGCAGGAGCACGTTGTTCATGTCGTGCCCGAGGCCGGCGGCGAGCGTGCCCAGCGAGGCGAGCCTGTCCGCGAGATGGAGGCGCAGGTTGGCGGTGGCCAGGGCCCGCGTCTGCTCGGCGATCAGGCGGCGCAGGCGCGAGCCGTCGAGCGAGGCTTCGCCGACATCGATCTCTTCGCCGACGTCGCGGATGATCCCGATGAAGTACGGCGCCGACTGCGCCGGCAGGTCGGCGCGCGAGATGGACATCTCTATGGGCACCACCCGCCCGTCCTTGCGCACCGCGTCGAACCGGCCGGTGCGCGTCAGCGTCTTGGCACGGTCCGCGTGGCGGTAGCGGTCGAGATAGCGGTCCAGCGCCGAGCGCGGCGGCTCGGGGATGAGCACCTTGACGTTGCGCCCGAACAGCTCCGTCGGCGTCCAGCCGAAAATCCGTTCAACCCCGTCGCTCGCGGACTGGATGATGCCCTCCGCGTTCATCGTGATGATGGGCTCGAGGGCGGCGTGCCGGTCGGGCCGCTTGCCCTTCTCGCGCCCGGTCGCCTGGGCGGTCGGGCGGGCGGAGGGTGTGCGGCGGGGCATGCCCGAGTCTATGACTGCGCTGCCCTACTCGAGCGGGAAGCGGTGGTCTCTTGCGCCGATAGGGGAAGTTTCCCGCATCCCCAACGGGCGGTCGCCGGCGATCATGCCCGGCCGGCCCGGCCATCGGGTCACGGATGCCTTGGGCCCCGTCCGGACGGGAGATATTCCAGGTTCAGCGGACGGCGGCGCTCGCCGTGCCCGACACGCAAACGGCGGCGCACGGGCGCGAACGCGGAAAGTTCCCCGTGGATGGAGTCGCACGCATGGTCTGATCATTGAGGGCATCGCGGCGCCGGCGTGAACGTCGTGCGCGTGGTTTCTTTCAGAGGGCAACTCATGCGGCACTCCCGAAGCAGACCGCCGGACTCGCAGCGCGAGGGCGACACCCTGGTGGCGCGAGACGAACCCTCACCCGTCGGCGCACAGGCGATTGAGGCCGGGCAGTCTCGGCTCGACGGGATCGAGCGCGTTCGGATCGTCCGAGCCGTCGCCACGAGCGCCGCGCACGATCTGGCCAATCTGCTCACCGTGATGGGCTTCGACCTGGCGCGCCTCGGCGCGGAGACGCTGTCGCCCAAGGGCACGGACGCGGTTCGCTCGCTGCGTTCCGAGCTGCGGTACCTGTGCGGCCTCGCGATGGACCTTCGCATCGCGGCGTCCGAGGCGGACGCGAGCGACCCGGAGCGCGAGACGCACCTGCAGGCGTGGTGGTCCGAGATGCGGGCGCTGCTGCTCGCCGTGCACCGGGACCGGATCAGCGTGCGCGCCAGCGTGCCGTGGGGTCTGCCCGTGGTGCGCATCCCGCCGAGCCACCTGACGCAGATCATCCTGAACCTCGTGGGCAACGCGGCGCACGCGACGCACGAGCGGCCCCGCGCCGCCGGCGCTCCCGACGTGGGCGTGGCTCGGTGCGTGGTGGACATCGGCGTGGCGGCGTCTGACAGCCGAGACGAGGTCATGTTCACCGTGAGAGACACCGGCGCCGGCATGAGCCCCGGCGTGCTCGCGAGGGCGTGCGAGCCGCGCTTCACCACCAGGAAGGCCCGCGGCGGGACCGGCCTGGGGCTGGCGACGATCCAGCGTCTCGTGCGCGACGCGGGAGGCTCCCTCCGGCTCAGTTCCGCGGTGGACGTGGGCACGACCGCGGTGGTGACGCTGCCCGCGCGCGGACCCGAAGCGTCGCCCGGCATGGCCGTGGCGGAGGTGTAGGCACAGCGCGACCGCAAGGCGGGCGGCGCCGACGGCGCGGTCGATGGGCCGGGGCCGACCCGGCCCGGGGAGGCTGTGCGCTTGTGCGCTCCCGGTCGCTGTCGGTAGATTGGCACGCGCCGGAGGGCGCCGAAGCGGCGCTGATTCCGGATGCGGAGCCCTTCGCGACTCGCGACGACGCCGACCATGGGTGACAAGGACAACATCGACAAGCGCCCGGGCCGCGCCGGGGTGTGCGCGTGAGCGACGGCCCCGCGGTCACGCTGGCGATCGTGACGTACCGCTCGGCGGATGCGCTGCCCGCGTCACTGGCGGCGGCGCGCCGGTGCGTCGAGGCGGGCGTGGCGCGGTGCGTCGCGGTGGACAACGCGAGCGACGACGCCACCCCCGCGCTGATCCGCGCCGAGAGCGCCTGGCTCGAGCCCTGCCTGAACAGCAAGAACCTTGGCTTCGGGCGCGGCTGCAACTGCGGCCTGGAGCGCACGACGACCAGGTACGTCTGCTTCATGAACGCCGACGTCACCATCGAGCCCGGCGACGTGCGGACGATGGTCGAGTTCATGGACGCCCACCCGAAGTGCGGCATCGCGGCGCCGGCGACGACCGTGCACGCGGGGCACCTCCAGTGGGCCGGCGGGCTGCCTTCGCCCATGGGCGTGCTTCGACCCGTGCCGCTGGTGCATTCGCGCCGACGCACGATCGAACGCGGGGGCGAGCCGTTCAAGACGGACTGGGTCTGCGGCGCCGTGTTCTTCGCGCGGACGGACCTGATGCGCGAACTGGGCGGGTTCGACCCGCGGTTCTTCCTCTACTTCGAGGAGACGGACCTCTGTCTCCGCGTCGCGAACGCGGGGTACGAGTTGTGGGCGGTGGGGGCGGCGCACTCGAACCACATTGTGGGCGCCAGCTCCGAGAGCGTCGGCGGCGGGCGCGTGCACGGGTGCATCGCGGCGCACTATTACCCGAGCAGGTACTACTACCTCGCCAAGCACCACGGGTGGCTCGCGGCGACGGGCGTGGAGGCGGCCGACCTTGCCTTGACCACGATGCGCGGCGCGGCGCGGGCGCTCACCGGGCGCGGCGCGACGATGCTCACCGAGCGCTGGAAGGCGCCGATCTTCCGCATGCCCGCGCGCGGCGCCTGAGCAGGCCGATTCAGTACGACAACACGGCGCAGCGACGCGTCGGCGCGGGTGGCCCGCCGGGGCGCGCGGCAGGGCCCGCGTACGCGCCGTCGAGCGAGAGCGCCTCGAGCGCGCGGAAGGCGGCGCCTTCGATCCCCGACACGCCGCAGATGTAGAGCAGCGTCGCGGGGTCCTCGAGCAGCGGGGCGAGCGGGCGGAGCGCGGAGGTGAGGGCGTCCACCGCGTCGGTCCCGTCGGGGTGCAGGGCCGGGGTGTAGGTGATGGAGCGCGGGCCGGAGGCGAGCGCGACGAATCCCTGGTGGTAAGGGATCTCGTCCTCAGCGTTCGCCACCGGCACGAGCGCGACTCGGGACCCGGGCGCCCGCGAGGCGAGGTCGGCGATCATGGCGCGGAATGGAGCGATGCCCGTGCCGCGCGAGATGAGCACGTAGTGGTGGCGTGCGGGCTCGCTGGGCAACAGGAACGAGCGCCCGAGCGGCCCCGTGATGCGCAGCGTGGCGCCGGGCTCGAGGGCCCCGATCCAGTCGGACGATTCCGGCTCGCCGGTCGACACGCGCAGCGCGGCGGACAGGATGCGGCCCGCGCCGTCCTCGCCCGAGGGGGGCGAAGCGACCGAAAAGAGGCGGAGTCGCGCGCGCGCGCCGGGCTCGGACGCCTCGGCCAGCACCCCGAACGACTGGCCCGGCAGGAACGCGCCCTCCAGCGGCGTGCCGGAGACGTCCAGTTCAATGTGCACGAACGAGCCGGCGGCGCGCGGCTCAGCGCAGGGTCGGATGGCGTGGACGCGGGCGCTCGCCGGGGAGGCGGGCGTGGCGAGGTTGAGTCGCGGGGTCGGGAAGACGGGGTCGGCGGAGGCGTGGGAAGCGCCGGGCTGCGCGGGAGTCACGGCGCGCTCCGCGTGCCGGGGGCGCGGGCGTTGACCAGCACCGCCATGTTGCCGGGCGGGTGGTGGTTCTCGCGCATGAGCTGGTGCGCGAGGCCGACTTCGTCGAACGCGAACGTGCGCGAGAGGCAGGGGTCGACCAGCCCCTTGTCGACGAGCGAGTTGAACGCGGCGCACTGCGCCGGATTCGCGAAGTGGGAGCCCTGCAGGCGTTTCTGGCGCATCCAGAGGTAGCGCAGATCGACGTCGGCCGCGTAGCCGGACGTCCCGCCACAGATCACGACCATGCCGCCGCCATCGCAGACGAACATGGAGGTTGGGATGGTGGACTCACCCACGTGTTCGAGCACAACGCGCGGGTTGCGCCGCTCGCCGATCGACTCCCACAGCGCCTTGCCAAACGCGCGGGCGCCGGCGGCCCAGGCGGCGAAGGCGTCGTGGTCGTTGAAGTCGGGCAGGCGCCCCCAGTGCGAGAAGGCGTTGCGGTTGATGACACCCTTCGCCCCAAGGCGCTTGCAGAACGCGCCCTTCGCGTCGTCTGAGACGACGGCGATGGGGATGCCGCCGCGCTGCCGGACGATCTGGATCGCCATGCTGCCCAGCCCGCCGGCGCCGCCCCAGATGAGCACAGGGTCGCCCGGGTTGACGACGTGCGGCTCCCAGCCGGTGAGTTGTCGCTGCGCGGTGGCGCCGACGAGCATGTACGCCGCGGCCTCTTCCCACGAGAGGCGCTCGGGCTTGGGGAGGCACTGGGCCTCGTCGACGAGCGCGTACTGCGCGAACGAGCCCCAGTTGTCCTCGTAGCCCCAGACACGGACGGACTGCGCGAGCATCGGGTCGTGCCCGGCGGCGACGTGGGGCTCCTCGCGGTCCCATCGGCAGCAGGAGAGCACGACCTGATCGCCGACTTTTACGGAGCGCACCTCGCGCCCCACGGCCCAGACGATCCCGGACCCGTCGGAGCCGCCGATGTGGAACTTCTCGGGCTGGCCTCGCTTGTTTCTCGCCGCGACGACATCGACGGGCCTGCCGAGCGAGGCCCAGACGTTGTTGTAATTGACGCCCGCCGCCATGATGTAGACGAGGACCTCGTGGTCGCCCACCGGGGGCACGTCCACGACCTCGCGTTCGAACGCGCGGATCGGCTCTCCGTAGCGCTCGGGCCGAATGAGGGAGGCGTGCATTCGTCGCGGGACGACGCCGAGTGGCGGGGCCTCGCCGAGCGGAAAGAGGTCAGCAGCGCTCATGCGGGGCACGTCTCGTTGGGGGAGGGTCGGGGGGTCGGTGTCGAGCGCGAGGGGGAAAGGGCGATCGCCGCGACAGCCCAGCCGTTGGTGAGGCGGAAGCGGCCGTGCAGAGCGCGAAGATCGGCGGGAACGGCGCCGTGGTTGATCGTGGCGCGGAACCGCTCGAGCAGGGGGTCGGTCTGCGCAACCACGTCCGCGAACTCGAGGCGGGCGCCGGTGATGGGGAAGAGGGCCTTGAAGACGGCCTCCTTCACCACGAACGCGCTCAGCGACAGAAGGTCGGCGTCCGTTGTCCAGAACGGGGCGCTGGCGGCGCGGTCGGCGTCCATGCGCACGCTCGCGGCGATCTGGAGGTCGAGCGGGTGCG
>CAYVSR010000054.1:0-2705 GCA_964453125.1 uncultured Phycisphaeraceae bacterium
CGTGCGAAGCTGGCGCATGCCCGCATCGACGATGGGGAAGCCTGTGCGGCCATCGGCCCAGGCTTCGAACGAGGCCGGGTCGTCGCGCCAGCGGATGCGTGCGGTGGCGCTCTTGAAGGGGCGATTCATGCACACGCGAGGGAAGCCGACGAGCATGTGGCGGTAGAACTCGCGCCAGATGAGTTCCGAGACCCACGTGGACGGGCCGGTGGGCTTGCCCTTGGGCGCGTCGGCGCGGCCCGCGTTGGCGCGAACGGCGGCGTGCAGGCACTGCCGGGCGGATATGGCGCCGATGGCGAGGTGGGGCGAGAGCCTGCTGGTCGTGTCGGCGCCGGGGAAGTCGCGCCGGTCGGCGTACGACGCCAAGTGGTGGCGGACGAACGAGTCGAGCGTCTTCGCCGCAGCGCGCTCGCCTGCGGGCCAGAGGGCCGCGTCGATGTCGGAGACAAAGCCCTCGACGCGGTCGGGCACGGGATCGGCGCGGATATCGATCGGGCGCTGGGCGGGGGGCACGGGCAGGGGTGAAGGGGCGCCGCCGCGGGCTTCAAGCGCCGCGAGCCACGCCCGCTTGAAGGGGGTGAACACGGTGTAGAACGCGCCGGCCTGTGTACGGATGTCGGCGGGCGGGATGACGGTCTGGTCGTGGTGGACGTGGAACGGGATGCCCTTGGCGGCGCAGAGCGCTCGCGTGCTTTCGTCTCTCGCTCGCTCGTCCACCTCGTGCTCGATGTTGCAACGCACGCTTTCGCAGCCGCTCGACACGGCGAGTTCGAGCAGTGCGCGCGGGACGTCGCTCGCGCGCTCGGCGTGGGCGATGCGCAGGGGGATGTTGAGCCGGCCGAGCGAGTCGGAGAGTTCGCGGAGCGCTCGCAGCACGAACTCGACTCGCGCCTGCGCCCAGTCGTGGCGGCGCCATTCGTCGGGGCTGACGATGAACGCGCCCACGGCGCCTCGGGTCGCCTCGGCGCAGGCGGCGTGCAGGGCGGTGTTGTCGGTCGTTCGCAGGTCGGCGCGGAACCAGATGAGTGGGCGCATAGTGAAGCGATCCCGATGCCTGCCGCGGGCATCATTGCAGATCGGGCGTTCTCGCGTGTTCAGGCGTCCGCGCCGCCGAGCGGGAACTCGGTGCGCCCGGTGCGGAGCATGGCGCGGACGTATGGCTCGCAGAGCGCGCAGCCGATGCCGCAGCCGGTTCGGGCCCGGAGGGCTTGGTACGAGAGGGGCGGGTCGGCCTGCCGGGAGGTCGATCGGAGCTGCTCGAGCGTGAGACCGGCACAGACGCAGCGGTCGACGACGTACCCCGTGTCGGGGCCGGGCTCTGGCGCGGGGTCACTCATAGTCGAACAACTCGTTGGAGTCCTGCTCGCCCGTCCAGCCCAGGCCGAGAGCGCCGGGGTCCGCCGCGTAGAGCCCGCTGCTCCAGGTGAAGGTGCGTCGCTCGGTCGTGGCGTGGCCGTCGAGCCAGACGACGCTCGCGGTCGGCGCGGCGGTGTTTCCAGCGTGGCGGAAGTGCGTGGATGGGTCCGCTCGCACGCCGGCGCCGGGCGCGGCGTCGGGCCAGAAGCGCGGCTCGACGAACGAATACTCGATGAGCGACGCCTCCGCGAGCGCCACGTCGGCGAAGGCGATGGTGCGCGAGGGCGTGAGAAACAGGCCGATGCGGGCGCCGAGCCGGTCGTCGCGCACGCTGAATCCGCCCATCGCGTTTGGTTCGCGCAGCGTGCCGACGAAGGCGTTGTTGTAGCCGTAGCCCCCCGCGCCGCGCTCGAAGCCAGCGGGTCGCTCCTCGAGTCGGCGGGCGAGGTCGGCGAAGGCGGGGCACGCGCGGAGCGTCGCCCCGGGCGCGCCGAGATAGCGGGCGAGCGCGCCGCCCTCGGGAGTGAACGGTGCGTTGGCGGAGGAGCGGGCGCCGTGCCAACGCCGGAGGTTGTCGCGCAGCATGCCGGCGCCGCCGGGGGCGAAGCGGTCGTCGTGGTCGCTCGCGAACTGGGCGTTGGCGGTCTGGAGGGATCGGATGGTCGCGGCGCAGGCGGTCGCCTTCGCGGCGCTGTCGGCGCCTCGCAGCGCAGGCACGAGCATGCCCAGGAGCAGCGCGACGACCGCCACGACGACGAGCGCCTCGATGAGCGTGAACGCCGGGGCGGATGGGCGGCGCGGTCGCTGGGTCATGGCGCCGGCGCCCCCGTGCCGAAGGCGGAGAGCACGGTGTTGAGGTCGACGAAGTCCACCGCGCCGTCGCACGAGACATCCCCGGGCAGCGGCGGCAGGCGCGGCGTCGCGGGGCTCGCCCCGCCCGTCTTGCCGTAGGACGAGAGCACGAGGTTCAAGTCGATGAAGTTGACGAGGCCGTCGTTGTTCGCGTCGCCGGGGAACTCGATGCGCGGGCGGACGTCGGCCACGGCGCCGATCTCCGTGGAGACTTCGCCAAGCACACCGCCGGGACCGGCGAGCGCATCCACGCCGGTGGTGATGCGGATGAAATCGAAGCCGGGGAGGCCGGCGGGCGCGTTCGTGAGCGGGTCGACCGCCCACGCGATATCGAACGCGTCGCCGCCCGCGCTGCCGGGCGTGACGCCGAGCGTCCAAGGCGCGTCGGGGACGGTGTAGAAGATCGCGGGGTCGATGGTCGGGAGGTCTTCGGGGTCGTCGAGCAGGTTGTCGTGTCCGGGCTCGCCGGTGGCGCCGGACATGTCGCCGCGGAGAAA
>CAYVSR010000054.1:2715-10529 GCA_964453125.1 uncultured Phycisphaeraceae bacterium
CGTAGCCGAAGTACGCCTCTTCGCCGGGCGGGGCGCCGGCGGGATTGATGACCAGCGGGCCGCGCAGCGCCGGCGGCAGTTCGTGCGCGATGGTCGTGTACATCGCCGGCCAGTTGGGGAACGCGGGCGAGGCGGGGTACCACGCGATGTTCGCGGGCGGCGTGGGCGTCGCGGGGTTGTTGTCCCACGCTTGAGTCCGGAAGACGCTCATGGGCGAGGGGAGCGACGAGCCGGGGATGAGGAACCACGCGTCGTCGGCGAGGCCGTTGGCATTGGCGTCGAGGCTGACCTCGATGGTGGCGCATTCGGCCCAGCGGCGCACTGGATCACCGGAGACCCATACGGCGTTGCCGAACACGATGGCGTCGAGGCCGAAAGGGTTGCAGGGGTCGTCGGTCACCGAGTGATCGAACGCGAGCGTAATGGAGCCGCCGAACCCGCCGAGAGAGACGATCTTGCTGTTGTCCGCGAGGAGGGTGCCGCCGCCGACGGGGGCGCCGAGGGCACGAGCCGGGTTGTTGAAGGAGAGACCCTTGGCGCCCGGGGCGTTGATGAACTGGCCCGGCGCGGGGCGATACTCGACCACGCTTGATGCGAATGGGGAGGCGGGGGAGGCCGAAGAGCAAAGCAGCAAAGCAGCAAAGGAGCAAAGCAGGAGCGCTCGCGCGGGCGCCTGCTGGTCAGTTTGCATGGCGGCGCCTCCGGGTCGTGAAGCCGAGGGCCAGTGCGCCAAACGCGACGGTCGCCGGCGCGGGGACTGCGAAGCGGTGGATCGTGCCGGAAGCGCCCACCAGCCACTCGCCCGTGACGGCGTTGAACGCGACGGAGTAGAAGTCCACACCCGCCGGGCTCACCCGCTGCTCTTCGGCGTCGGGCGCGAGGGGGCCGCCGGCGAGCGCGGCCTGGATGGCCGAGCCCGAGATCGCGGCGGCGTAGCCGAGATCGCCCGAGCCGCCGAAGAAGTCGCCGCCGCCGACGAACAGGTTGCCCTGCGCGTCAATAGCGAGCGAGGAGGCGGAGAGCGCGTCGGCGACTGGGCGGCCGATGGCCTCAAAGTCGAGCGGGGCGCCGGAGGACGCGGCGGCGGTGATAGCCGCGAGCGAGAACGCGCGGACCTCGCCGGTGTCGGAGCCGCCGGGCGCGAAATCGAATCCGTTGCCGGTGTACAGGAACTGGCCGTCGGTCACGACGCCGCCGGAGGCGCCGCCGACGTTCGAGACGACGACGCGGGCGTCGAGCGACGGGGCGTCGATGCTGGTGACGACGGAGCCGAGGGTCGCGTCGGAGCCGCTGACGTAGAGCGTGGCGCCGGAGGCCCAGTGCGCGGAGGTGTTCGCCGCCGCGACAGACGTCGTGGTCGAGATGAACACGGGGTGCAGCGCGCTGACCGAGACGAAGTGCACTCGGGCGCCGGCGCCGAAGTTTCCATCGCCGATGGCGATCGTCGAGCCGTCGGGGCTGAGGGTGAGGAACGCCGGTCCGAAGGACGAGAGCAGCGAGGCGTCGATGCGACCGACGAGCGAGGACCCGGCCGAGTTCGCGGCGTCCTGCAGGTGGATCTCGCCTCCGGATGTCAGCGTGTAGGCGAGTCCCGCCGCACTGCCGGCGCGGGCGACGTCCCACACACCAGCGACGGACGGCGTGTACGAGCCGACGGGTGAGTACGACGGGGGCGCCGCGACGGCGGGCGCGCACGACAGGGCGAGAATCGGGAGCAGGAGGGCGCGCGGTGTGACGCGTTGCAAGGGGAACCGGCCTTTCACGCCAATCCGATTCGCGCGGACCGCTTCCATGCGTGCGAGCCGCTCGGTTCGGGTGGTGCGCGCCGGGGCGAAGGAACGCGCGGGAAGACGCGCGGCCTGCCCGTCGGCGCCCCGTACGCGAGGGCGGACCAACGTGCCCGCGGAAACGCTCCGCGGGGGTGTCAGGGGCAGGTCTTCCGGCTCCGGGCGTCGCCGATCCGGCCTTCCCACGCCGCGAGCGGCGCAGTGGCTGGGTGGATCGGCGGATTCGTGCCCGATACGGCGGCGCGTCCGCGGCGGCATTTCACCGCACTTCCCTTTTCAGGCCTCGCGAGAGGCCACCACTGACGGGCGCACGGTATCGCGGGGCGAGGGCGTGTCAAGAAGCGCGGCGGGCGGTCAGCAGACGGCGCCGAAGTTGGAGAGCACGATGTTGAGGTCCGCGAAGTTCACGGCGCCGTCGCCGTTGAGGTCGGCGCCGGGCACGAAGCCGGGCTGGCCGGCGCTCAGCCCGAACGCGCCGAGCACGATGTTGAGATCGGCGAAGTTGACGACGCCGTCGCCGTTCGTGTCGCCCACGCACGGCGCGACGCCGTCGGCCACGAGATCGATGGACGTGGCGAACTCGAATCCGAACGATTCGATCTCGCCCGAGAAGAGCAGGTTCGCGGTGGAGCCCGGGGGCAGGATGGTGGGCACGGCGAGCGGGAGGTCGGCGAAGGCGCCGCCGGGGAAGGGGCCGGGGATCGTCTGCGCGGCGGCGAGATCGGCCGCGATGGTGGCCGTGGCGGAAGCGCCGCTGATGGTGACGGTTCCAGTGATCGCGACGGGCAGGGAGGCGGGCGCCGGGGCGAAGGGCTGGCCGCCGATGAGCGTTGCCTCGATGGTGATGGTGGCCTGCGCGAGGATGGTGAACGTGTAGCCGCCGAGGCCATCGGGGGTCAGCACGCCGCTCGCGGGCGCGTCCTGCGCGAGCGCGAGGGTGGTGAGCGTGGCTTCGCCGAGCGGGATGGGGATGACGGGGCCGCCGAGAAAGAGCGCCGTGGGGCTGACGGTGTGGAAGGTCGAGTACTGGACGTTGAGCGTGAGGCCGAAGGCGGGCGCGGCGCCGGCGAGCAGGTCGGCGGTGAGGCCGGACATCTCGACCGTGAGCGCACCGGTGTCGATGTTCAGCGCGAACGAGCCGGCCGGGTTGGTGGAGGACTCCCCGGAGGCCTCGCCCGACGCGGTGTAAGGGATGGGCTGGTTGCCCGAGCCGCCGAACGCGCCGGGGCGCGTCTGGGTGCCGGCGGGGTTGGCGGTCTTGTCGAAGTCGCCGACGAAGGAGCCGGCGAAAGGCGTTTCAAACGAGGTGGACGACGCAACCGCGCTCTGCGCGCTGTCGATGGTGAACTGGAATTGCGCCGCGTGCGCTGCGCCGGCGAGGGCGATGGAGGCGCTGATCTGGGCGATCGATCGCATGGGCTGTCTCTCTCCGTTGGCGTTCGTGGGGCGCGGGTGCGCCAAGAATACACGCCGGAAGCCCGTCGGCCGCGCCGGAACTCGACGATTCCGCGCGTTTCGCGGGTATAACTCACCGCGGACGGGCGCGCCGCCCGTGCTCGGGAGGCCTCCGCATGCTGGCATTCACACTCACGATTCTCGCGGCATTGACGGCTTCCGACCCGGGGGCTGGTGGAACGGGAGGCGACAAAGCGGTCGCCCCACCCCCACCGATCCTTGTCAGCAACGCGAAGATCTGGACGCCGCGCCAGGTGCGCGATGGGGAGTGGATGGAGGCGCGGGACGGGCGCATCGGCGGCGTAGCGTCCGGGCCCATCCCGGCGACGATCCCGGACCCGAAGCGGCTCAACATCGACGCGGGGGGGCGGCGCGTGCTTCCCGGCCTGATCGACACGCACGTGCACCTGGGCAACGCCGCGGCCGACCTTCGGCGCATCAAACTCCGCGACGCGAGGTCGCGCGAGGAACTGCTCGACATCCTGCACGCCGCGTCGCGCGACATGCGCCCCGACGACTGGGTGATCGGGTCGCGCTGGTCCAGCGAGAGCTGGCCCGACCAGCGCCCGCCCAACGCGGAGGAGATCGACAAGGCCGTGGGCGGACGCAGGGCGGTTCTGATCAGGATGGATGGGCACATGCTGCTCGCGAGCCGCGCGGCGCTGGCCAGCGGCGGCATCGGGAAGGACGGCCCACCCGACCCGCCGGGCGGCAAGATCGGTCGCGCGCCCAACGGCGAGCCGGACGGCGGCGTGTACGAACAGGCGATGGGCATGATCGAGCGGCTCGTGCCGGAGCCGACGCGCGCGGAGCGCGTCGCGCTGCTGCGCAAGGCGATCGCGGCGGCCAATAGCGCGGGCATCACGCAGGTGGGCGCGATCGAGACACGTGAGACGCTGGAACTGCTGGCGGCGATGGACCGCGAGGAGCCCCTGACGCTTCGCATCCAGGCCACGGTGTGGGACGGCGAGGCCTCGACCGTGGGAGAGTGGATGCCCACGCTCGAGTGGGCCGCGGCGAACAAGCGATTGTCGCCCAATATCCGCGTCATCGGCTTCAAGGCGTACATGGACGGCTCGCTGGGCTCGCGCACCGCGTGGCAGTCGGCGCCGTACCTCGACGACCCGCACGACCCCGGCAACGACGGCATGCCCCTGGCCATGGCCGGCGATGGCACGCTGCGCGACCTGATCGCCAAGGGCGCCGCGATGGGCCTGCAGCCCGCGGTGCACGCGATCGGCGATCGGGCGAACCACGCGCTGCTCGACTGGTACGAGGAGGCGCTCACGCCCGAGCAGCGGACGGCGCTGCGCCCCCGCGTGGAGCACGCGCAGCACCTGCTGCCGGAGGACATCGCGCGCTTCGCGCGCCTCAACGTCGTTCCCAGCATGCAGCCCTACCACAAGGCGGACGACGGGCGGTACGCCGAGCAGCGTTTGGGGGCGGCGCGCTGCGAGACCAGTTATGCGTTCCGCGCCCTTGTTGACGCCAAGGCCATGCTCGCCTTTGGCAGCGACTGGCCGGTGGTGGATGTAAACCCGTTCCTGGGCGTCGCCGCGGCGGTCAACGCGCGGACGCTCGACGGCAAGACGTTCGTGCCCGGGCAATCGATCGGTGTGGAGGAGGCGCTGCTCCGTTACACGCTCATCGGCGCGTGGGCGTTGCACGCCGAACGGGGATCGGGCTCGCTGCGGGAGGAGGCCCCGGCGGATTTCGTCATCGTGGAGCCGGACCCGTTCACAACGCCGCCGGAGAGACTCGGCGAGGTGCGCGTGCGGATGACGGTGGTCGGCGGGCGAGTGGTGTACGACGCGATGACGCCCGCGGGCGCGCCGGTCACTCCCGCGCCGGCGCCTCGATGAACACGTCCACCACCTGACCGGGGAACGCCTGCGCGCCGCTGGGCATGGGCGAGGTGTCGGCCTCGAAGAGGACCTCGACGACGCGCGTGTCCACGAGTTCGGACGCGGCGCCGGTGATCTGGCGCTTGGCGCGGGCGAGCGGCTCGATGCGGATCATCGTGAGCGGGAGTTCGATCTTGAGCACGCCGCGGATGCGCGCCACGCCCCTGGCGCTGGCGCGTAGGAGCGGCGCGTCTTCTTCGTTGACCTGGGCGCGGACGCGGAGGCGCGAGAGGTCGCCGACGACGAGCGAGGCGCCGGCGCCGCCGCCGGGCGAGGCGTACTCGCCGGGCTCGATGTCTCGCTTGAGGACGGTGGCGTCGACGGGCGAGCGCACGGAAAGGCGATCGAGGCGGATGCGCCAGGCGTTGAGGTCCGCTCCCGCGGAAGCCACGGCGGCGCGGGCCACGGCGAGGTCGGCCTCCCACGCGCCCGCGCGGGTGAGCGCGAGGCGTGCCTCGGCCTCGGCCAGCGCGGCTCGAGCGGCGCTGAGCGCGAAGTCGCGCCGGTCGATCTCGCTCTCGGTGGCGGCCTGCGCCTCGCTGGCGCGCCGGGCCCACTCGAGCTGGTTCTCGGCGTCGCGCACCAGCGCGCCCGCGCGGGCGACGGCGGCCTCGAGCGGGGGCAGGTCTTCCGCGCGCGGCGCGGCTACGAGAAGCGACAGACGGGCGCGCGCAGAGAGCAGCGCCGCCTCGCCGCGCACGAGTTCGGCCTCGATCGGGCGTGCGTCGAGACGGAAGAGCACGTCGCCCTGCTTCACGAGGTCGCCGACCTGCACGCGGACCTCGGCGACGAGGCCGGGCTCGGGCGCGGCGATCTCGATGTTGCGGCTGGCGGCCTCGACGATGCCCGAGGCGGCCACGCCGCTGGGGAACGGGTTGACGGAAGGCGGTCGCGCGGGGGGCGGGCTGGGGAGACGCTCGTCCGCCGTGGCGGAGGTATAGACCGCGAGCGAGAGGCCGACGGCGGCGAGCGCGAAGATGAACCACTTGAGCATGCGGGGCGCTTTCGGTCTGGGTTACTTGAAGACGACGGCGGGCTCGAGACGGATGACGCGCCGGAGGGAGAGCAGCGACCCGGCGCTGACGCAGAGCAGCATGGCGACGAGGGTGGCGACGAGGAGTTGCCAGGGGAAATACGCGGCGAGTTCGGCGCCCGGCTTGCGCCCCGGCAGCGAGAACAGCGCGGCGAGCCCCGTGCCGATGCCGAACCCGATGGCGCCGATGAGCACGGCCTGCAGCAGGACCATCCGCACCAGCGTGGCGTTGCCGGCGCCCATGGCCTTGAGCACGGCGAAGTGGCGGAGGTTCTCGAGCGTGAACTCGTGGAAGGTGGCGGCGACCACGACGAGACCCACGATGAAGCCGAGGAGCACGGTGAGTCCGAAATTGATGCCGATGCCGGTGGCCTTGAGGATGTACGTGATCGTCCGGCGCTTCATCTCGGCTTGCGTGTACGCGCCGAGCCCGGTGGCGGCGTGGATGGCGTCCGCGACGGATTGAAGGCCTTGCCCGGGCTTGACGCCGACGAGGATGAACGAGAGGCGGTCGCGGGCCACGGGGGTAAAGGTGATCGCGTTGTCGTACGAGGTGTAGATGAGCGCATTGGACTCGAACCCGAGTTTCGCGCGGCAGAAGCCGACGACCACGGCCCGCCGGTCGTTCAGCTTCAGCGTGTCGCCGATGCGCACGTTCCCCAGCTTGGGGCGCGAGGATTCTTCGACGACGACCGCGTCGGGGGCGCGCAGGTCGTCGAGGTTGCCCTCGACCATGAGGGGCGGTTGGCCGACGAGCGTTGAGCGGGCGATGCCGATGATCTGCACGAGGTGGAACTTGCCCCCGGGGAGTTCGACCTGCGCCCGGGCGGAGAAGAAGGGCTCGGCCCAGGCGACGCCCGGGGCGCTGCGTACCCGCTCCAGGTACTTCTCGTTGAGCGAGCGGAACTCGAAGATGTACTGCGTGCCGGGGTCGGTGACCCAGAGGTCGGCCTGCGCGGTGTTCTGGAGGGGCCCGGTCGCCCGGATCATCAGACCGAAGAAGATGGCGCCCTGCTGCGCGATGAGCAGCACGGCGAACGAGAGGCCGAACACCAGCGACAGGAACTTCGCCTTGTCGCCCAGCAGCATGGACATCGCGATCTTGTGCATCGGCGCGCGCAAGGATAGCGCGGCGGGGCGCCGGGCGCCCGCGGGCCGCGCAGGCCGCTACCGCGTCCCGGGCGGCTCGGGCTCGTCGTCGAGCAGCATCCGCACCGACGGGGTCGAGAGGTCGTCGAACTCGCCCCGGTGCGCGGCGCGTGCGAACGCCCAGACGGCGACCGCCGCCAGCGCCAGCGCCAGCGGCAGCACGATGAAGATCACCTCCATGACCGGCCTCCTTCCGTCGGCGTCACCCGTGACTTTGGGAACAAGGTCGCGCGGCAGGTGATCGTCAGAATGGTGAGCGAAGACATCGGCATGAGAACCGCAGCGACGATCGGGCTGAGCAGCCCGCCCATCGCGAGCGCCACGCACACGCCGTTGTAGAGCAGCGAGACCCTGAGCGTCATCCGGATGAGCGCCATCGTGCGCCGCGCGCCTCCGATCAGCTCGACGAGCGGCGCCAGGCCGTCGCGGCTGAGATAGATGTCCGCCGCGCGCAGGGACGCCTCCGCCCCGGCGTGCACCGCGACG
>CAYVSR010000055.1:0-10403 GCA_964453125.1 uncultured Phycisphaeraceae bacterium
GCTCGTTCACCGCCGCGGTGGGCGACGCGCTGGCGGACATGATGCGCCGCGACGAGAAGGTGGTCGTCGCCACCGCCGCGATGCCCGAGGGCACGGGCGTCTCGAAGGTCGCCCCGCTGTTCCCCGACCGCGTGTGGGACACGGGCATCTGCGAATCGCACGCGATGGACATGATGGCCGGCCTCGCGAAGACGGGCTTCAAGCCCTTCTTCTGCGTGTACGCCACGTTCCTCCAGAGGGCGTTCGACCAGGCGTTCCAGGAGGTCTCGCTCCAGGGGCTCCCGGTGCGCCTGCTGCTCGACCGCGCCGGCCTCGTCGGCGGCGACGGCGCCGTGCACCACGGGTTCTGCGACATCGCCCTGCTGCGCACGCTCCCCGGCGCGGCGGTGATCGCGGCGATGGACGAGCCCTCGCTGCTGGCGGCGATGGAGTTCATGCGCGAATACTCGACGGGCCTCTCCTCGTGCCGCTATCCGCGCGACAACGTGTCGCCGATGTTCGGCGCCGAGGCGTGCCCGGCGTTCGAGCTCGGCAAGGCCCGGTGCCTGATCGACGCCCCGCGCCCGGACGCGGCAATCCTCGCGTTCGGCACCTGCGCGATCGACGCGGCGGAAGCCGCCCGCTCGCTCGAGCCCGAACTCCGCGTCAGCGTCTACGACGCCCGCTTCGCCAAGCCCGTGGACGGCGCGCTCATCCGCTCGCTGCTCGAGCGCGGCGTGCCGATCATCACGGTGGAGGACCACAGCGTTGTCGGGGGCTTCGGCTCCGCCGTGCTCGAGGCCGCGGCGGAGGCCGGCCGGCCCGGCGCGACCGTCTCGCTCATGGGCCTGCCCGACTCGTGGATCTACCAGGACAACCGGCCCGAGCAGATGCGCGAGGCGGGGCTCGATGTCGCGTCCATCGCGCGCCGCGTGCGCGAGGTCGTGGCTGCTTCCGGCGGGGCCGCCCCGGCCCGCCCCGAGGTCGTGACCGCGCGGTCCGGCGCGTTCGCGGGCGCCTCGCGCACGCCCTGACCGCCAGACACGCACGAACCGCCCCGCGACGAGCGCCCATGCGATGACCAGATCCGTGCTGCTCGTCTCGAACCGCAACAAGCCCGGCGTCGCCGGCGCGCTGGCGGACGTCCGCGCGCTGCTCGCGGCGCACGCGAAGATCGTCGGCGAACTCGAGGGCGACGACGAGGCGCCCGTCGGCGGCCTGCCGCACGCGGATCTTGTTGTGGTGCTGGGCGGCGACGGCACACTGCTGGCGCAGGCCCGGCGCTTCGCCGATCTGGGCACGCCGCTGCTGGGTGTGAACTTCGGAAAGGTCGGCTTCCTGGCCGAGTTCGACCCGCCCTCGCTCCGCGCCCAAGCCGCGGCGCTGCTGACGGCGCCGAGCCTTCCCGTGCGCGAACGCATGCTGATCGAGGCGGAGGTTCGCCCCGCGTCGGGCGCGAGACCCCGGCGCGATCTGGCGATCAACGAGTGCGTGATCACGGCCGGCCCCCCCTACCGCATGATCGGGCTCGACATCGCGATCGACGGCCAGCCCGGGCCCTCGCTCACGGGCGACGGCGTGATCGTCGCCACGCCGCTGGGCTCCACGGCGTACAACGTCTCCGCGGGCGGGCCGATCGTCTCGCCGGACGTGCAGGCGTTCATCATCACGCCGCTGGCGGCCCACTCGCTCTCGTTCCGGCCGATCGTGGCCGCGCACGAGTCGACGATCGAGATCACGGTCACGCGGGCGAATCGGCCTCGGTCCGGGGCAGGGCCTGACGGCGGCACGACTCTGGTGCTCGACGGCTCGGGGATGATCCCGCTGGCGGAACGGGACGTGGTCGCGTTCCGGAAATACGCCCGGCCGGCACGCCTGGTGATCAACCGGGAATCGTCGTACTGGCGGACGCTGATCGCGAAGATGCACTGGGCGGCGGCGCCGGGGCCGGGAACGCCCGAAAAAGCCTGAATTGAGCCCGCGAAGCGTCGTGTTTCTGACGTTTCGGTCCCGTTTGGGGGGCTGGGGGACGGCAAGGATTGTGGAAGTCGCACCGGATTTCCTCTTGCATGGCGGCCCCCCCCGAGGTAGAGTCACGCCGTTGGTAAGAGGAGCCCATGCCCACAGGAGGCATGGGGGGAGGGAAGCCGGCCCTGCCGGAATACACGTCAGCCTTCGGCTCCTGCGAAGGCATGTCTTGGGTCGGGAAGCCCAAGACGAGGGAAAAGGCGGCGAGGGGCTTCGTCGTCGAAGAAACACGTTTGGGGGAATTGGTGGCCAGCCCCCGACCACCGAGTAACGCACATCCGTCCTCGGACGAATGTGTGGCAGAAGCCGCGGCCGGTGAATAGCCGACCGCGGCTTTTCCTTTTTTGGCGCATTCGATGACCGAGCCACCTTTCGCCGGGCGGACGGACGCGGCACAACCCGACCTTCTGCGCCCTTCTCAACGATTCTCGTGGACGTGCCTTCGTGCGCGGGTAGGGTTGAGACGGCCCAGCGAAGGGACACAGGGTTGCACAACCCATCGCCCCAACGCGGAGGAGTCCCAGCCATGCGGAGCCGGTTGCCCACGGGCATGACCATCGTCGTCGCGTGCGCGCCCTTCGTTTCGGGCGCGGCGCTCGCCCGGCCCACGCCCATCTACTCGACCGAGTACGGCCAGACGTACGCCACCATCACCCACGCCGGCAATCGCGACGCCAACAAGACGGAAGCGCCCTTCTTCTTCACCTCGCAGGGGCGCACGTTCGGCGCCGTGAACCATCAGTACCGCGTAGCCACAACGGAGGTCACCGGTGGCCAATGGCTGGAGTTTGTGCGCGCGTACGCCCCGTACGTCAGCGCGACCGACCGCCAGCGCGCCGAGTTCATGGGCGGCTACACCAACTACACCGGGCTCGGGCCCGGCGGCGTGCCGACGTACTCGATGGACCCGCAGTACACGGCCAGCCGGGTGTGATGGGCTGGCGCTACGCGGCGCGCTACACCAACTGGCTGCACAACGCCAAGGGCGCGAACCGCGAGGCGTTCGAGCAGGGGGCGTACGACACGGGCACGTTCACGAACCTGCCGGGGGGCCTGGTCAACGACCAGGCGCTGCCCTCGCCGGGCGCGCGCTTCTGGATCCCCTCGATCGACGAGGTCACCAAGGCGACGTTCTACGACCCGGACCGCTACGGGGTCGGGCAGGAAGGCTACTGGTTCCGAACGAACGGGCAGGATGAGCCGCTGGTGCCCGGCGCTCCGGGAACGCCGGGCGCACAGACTTCGGCGGGCTGGATGGGCCTTCCGGTCGACGTCGGCTCGTACGCCAACGTGTTCGCACCTTGGGGCCTGCTCGATACTTCCGGAGGCGCGGACGAGTGGACGGGCTCCTACGAAGGACTTGGACTGGTTCAGGAGGATCGTTACGTGCGCGGGTCGACCCAAGGGGAGACAGGTTGGGCGACCATGGACCGAATAGACATTCTCGGGCACGGCACCCCACACACAACACTCAACGGTCTTCGGCTAGCGGCGGTTGTTCCGTCGCCAACCGGGGCCATCACATTGCTCGCCCCCTTCGTTGCTCTGGGCGCACGACGAAGGAAACGACCATGCGATTCGGCGCCTGGCGCGCGCAGGCACGACGCATTAGCTCGAAAGTACTCGCGAGCTGAACCATGACGGCGTGACAGGGGCCGCGGACGAGGCGATGCTGATGGGCGCGGTCGAGCGGTTCGGAAACTGAAGGCGAGGCGGGCCTGTTCCGTCCGCGCGACGCCGCGGAGCGCCGAGCCTGCGGGGTTCGTTACCATCGCCCCCCCATGATCGACCTCAAGGCCCTGCGTGACGACCCGGCCCGCTTCCGCGATGGCGCGAAGAAGAAGGGGATCGGCGCGGAGATCGACCGGATCCTGGACCTCGACCAGCGTCACCGGGCGGCGGTCGCGGAGTTCGAGGCCCTCCGCGCCGAGCAGAACCGCATCGCCAAGGAGTCGGGCCCGCGCCTGGGCAAGCTGAGCGCGGAGCTGAAGACCGCGGACGACGCCCGGCGCCCCGCGCTGGAGGCGGAGATCGCGGAACTGCGCTCAAAGCCCGCGGCGCTGAAGGAGCGCATCCAGCGTCTCGAGGCGGACACGCAGGCGATCGAGCCGGAGCTGCACGCGCTGCTGCTGCACGTGCCGCAGCCCCCGGACGCGGACGTGCCGGTGGGCGCCTCGGCGGAGGAGAACATCGAGGTGCGCCGGTGGTCGCCCCCGGGGTTCGACCCGGAGGTTTCGTTCGAGAAGCAGCGCGGCTTCCGGCCCAAGGGGCACATCGACCTCGTTCGCGACCTGCGCCTCGCCGACTTCGAGCGCGGCGTGAAGATGGCCGGCACGCGCTCGTACGTGCTGACGGGCGACGGCATGCGCCTGCACCAGGCGGCGCTGCGCTACGCCCTCGATTTCATGGTCGAGAAGCAGGGGTTCACGCCCGTCTCGGTGCCGGTGATCGTGCGCGAGGAGTGCATGGTGGGCACGGGGTTCTTCCCCGCGGGGCGCGAGCAGGCGTACCACATCGAGGAGAGCAAGCGCGGCGCGGGGTACGACTTCTTCCTGACGGGCACGGGCGAGGTCGGCCTGATGGGCCTGCACCAGGACGAGATCCTGGACGAGGCGGCGCTGCCCCTGAAGTATGTGACCGTCAGCACGTGCTTCCGGCGCGAGGCGGGCGCAGCGGGGCGCGACACGGCGGGGCTGTACCGCGTGCACCAGTTCGACAAGGTCGAGCAGGTGGTGATCTGCCGGCCCGACGAAGCGGAGAGCCGCAACTGGCACAAGACGATGATCTCGTTCGTGGAGGAGATCCTGCGGTCGCTGGCGATCCCGTACCGGCTGCTGCAGTGCTGCACGGGAGACCTGGGCCCGAAGAACGCGGACATGATCGACATCGAGTCGTGGATGCCGGGCCGGGGCGAGACGGGCAAGGACGGCGCGCCGACGGGCGCGTGGTCCGAGACGCACAGCGCGTCTCGCTTGTACGACTTCCAGTGCCGGCGACTGAACATGCGCGTGAAGGGGCCGGGCACGGGGGGCAAGACGGTGGTGTGCCACTCGCTGAACAACACGGTGATCGCGAGCCCGCGCGTGCTGATCCCGATTCTTGAGAACCATCAGAACGCGGACGGGAGCGTGACGATCCCGGCGGCGCTGAGGCCATACATGGGCGGGCGCGAGCGGATCGGCGGGTAGGGCGCCATCGGTGTCGGCCGGGCGGCGCGGGGGAGCCTCGGAGCATCACGGAATGAAACAGGCCCGCGACGAACGGTCGTCGCGGGCCTGCTGTTTTTCAGAGTGAAGCCGGCGTGTTACGGCGTGGGGACGGGGCTGATGCCGGCGCCGAAGTTGCCGAGGACGAGCGAGAGGTCGAGGAAGTTGACCGAGCCGTCGAAGTTGGCGTCGCCGTGCGGGTCGCTGCCGCCGTAAAGCGAGAGGACGATGGCCATGTCGCCGATGTCGACGCGCCCGTCGCTGTTGACGTCGCCGGGCAGGGAGATGTTGGGCGTGCCGGGGGGCTGGTTGCCGCCGGGGTTGGTCACGGCGCCCTGGACGAGGTTCCAAGCGACGCCGAACTGCGTATCAGCGACGGGCACGGAGAGGCTGGGACGCGCGTTGTAGCGGTTAAGGCGCCACTGGACGCGGACCATGGGGAGGCCGCCGGGCGGCATGCTGTTGTTGGTGAGGTAGACGTGCTCCGTGGAGTTCCAGTCGCTGTTGGAGCGGCCGACCTCGAAGCGTTCGCCGCCGCTGCCGTCGTGGAGATAGACGCGGAGGTTGAGGTCCTCGAGCTCGAGCCCCGTCTCGGCGGTCTGGATGTCGAGACCGGGGAAGGCCGCGGTCGGGCTGACGGTCGGGAACGCGATGGTCTCCGTGCGGTTCCAGTTCAGTGTCGCGGTGAAGGTGGACTGGGGCACCGCGGCCTCGACGCAGGCGTAGTCGATGGAGCCGGTGCCGATGCGCCCGTAGTCCCACCCGATGCTGTGCACGGGGATGGCGCCGAGCAGGATGATCTGATTGGCGGGCGGCGGGGGGTTCGGCGGCGCGGACGGCGGACGGCCGGTGGGCTCGGGGATGAAGGGACCGTTGGGCGGCACGATGGGCGGACGGCCGCCGAGAGGAGGGTCAGGCCGGAAGCCGCCGAGCGGCGGGTCGTTGCCGCCGCCGGAACCGCCGTCGGTGCCGGGATTGGTCGAGACCTCGGAGGGGTCGCGAATGACGGGGATGAGCGGATCGGTGATGTCCGGATCGAGGGTGGCGACAATCTCGGGGACGAAGGTCGAGCCCTGACGGCCCTGGAAATTCTCGTAGAGGCGGGGAAGATCGACCTGGCCGGCGCCTTCGAGGGTGTCGAAGGGCTGGGTTGTGAACTGCTGGGGCGGGCTGCTGTTGGGGCCCTGGTTACCCTGGTTCGTCCAGATGCCGGACTTCTTCGCGGTGTTGAGCAACAGGGCCTTCACGACGGTGTTGTTCATCCGCGGCTGGTTCGCCCAATGCGGGAAGAGCGCCATGCCGGTGGGGCTGCTGCGGATGGCCTTGTACGCGTCCTGCAGGAGCGCGGCGGAGCCGGCGACGAAGCCGCAGGCGATCGCCGTGCCGTTGGAGCCGGGGCCTTCCTGCGGGAATGAGGGGTCCTGCGGGTCGGGAAGCTGCTCGTCGCGGGAGTAGACCGACTCACCGAGCGCCGTGCCGGTGCGGATACGGTCGGCCGGGGCGAGGATGTCGGGACCCATGCGGGCGTCGCGGACGATGCGGAAGCCGCCGGGCTGGCTGGGGTCGCGCTGACGCCAGTCGCGCGCGTCGGTGCGGCCGCGGCCGGACTTTGGCCAGATGCGGTCGTAGCCGAACGCGGAGACGCCGCCGCCGTCCGCGGGGCCGTCAACGGGGCCCTTGGCGGGCGGGATGATGTCCGTGCCGCCGACGGCGATGGTGTTGAATGCGGTGCCGGGGGAGCCGACGGTGCGGAACTGGAGTTCCGGCATGGTGGGCGGGAAGGGGCCCTCGCCGAAGTCGCCGGCGGGGGCGACGAGGGTGATGCCGAACATGGAGCCGATGGCGTCGTGGATGCGCGCGATGTCGCCTTCGCCCTCGAAGTCGCCGAGGTAGGAGAAGGCGCTGACGATCACGTCCGCCTGCTCGGTGAGGCCGAAGCGCGCGCCGGTGGCGGGGTCGGCCATGATGAGCAGTGAGGCCATCATCCCGGGGAGGTTGAGCGAGAAGGTGTTGTTGAGGCCGGGCGCGAAGGCGACTGACGCGGCGTACATGCGTGAGGTGAAGGCGACGCCTCGAGCCAGGGGCTCGGGCTCGCGGGGCGTGCCGTTGCCGGACGATGCCGAGAGCACGCCGGTGGCGCGGGTGCGGAGCGCGACCTCGACCTGGTTGTTCGGGTCGCCCTCGCCACGGCCGGCGAGAATCTCGATGAGCACGCGCGAGCCGCCGTTGCCGTCGTCGAAGACCTCGTGCGTGGACAGCGGGAAGTAGCCGTCGAGCAGGCCGACGATGGAGCGTGTGCCGGTGAGGATCTGGTCGGCGGGCGGCAGGATGACATTGATCAGCGGCCCGCGGCCGCCGCGGTACCAGGGGCAGATGACCTCGGTCTGCGGCCCCTCGGGGCAGATCTCGCGCATCGCTTCGGCGATCGCGAACGCCGTGCCGCTCAAACCAAGGAGCGAGCCTGCGGCGAGCGCGATCATGGCGCTCGAGAGCCGCTTCGGAGCGGCGTCAACGGACGGGCGTTCGAGACTGTGCATGTCACTCTCCAGATCGAGGAGGCGCCGGGCGCCCCCCACTTTGAACCATGCCGGCGGCAGGCCCGGCGGATGATGCAGAATACTCCACGACCGGCGGGAACGGATCCCGGGCCGGCCAACCCAAGATTCGTGCCGGGCCCCATCCAGTGCGGCCGGGCCCGAGCCTCGAGCCACTTGGTGGCTCTGCGCTGGGCCGGCGCCGAAGGGACGCCGCGTGTCAGATAACGATACGCGGGCCGCACCGCTCGGTTCCGATGGCGGGTTCGCGTCCCAGGGGAGTCTCGTCCGGGGCGTCGCGAGGGGCGTTGGCGCGCGGAAAGGCGGGTCGGCCCGCGGGTCCAGGGGCGTGCGGGCGGCGTGACCGACCTCGCCGGGCGGCGCGAGTCGGGTGGGTCGGGCATCGGGAGTCTGGCATGCCGGAACGACCGCTGCACCGGCTTTGCGCTGCGAGATTGAGGGAGCCCCGCCCAGCGCGGCGCGGGCTTCGCGCGGCGAGCGCCGCGGGCGTAACGGCGCGAGTTGAGGAATCGGCGTCGAGTGCGTATGCTTGGCCCGCCGGCGAACCCGGCATGATTGCGGGGTAGAGCAGCCTGGTAGCTCGTCGGGCTCATAACCCGGAGGTCAGTGGTTCAAATCCACTCCCCGCTACTTCCTGCAGATACGAAGGCCCGGCCGAATGGCCGGGCCTTCGGTGTTTTTGGGGAGCGGCTGGGGCGCAATGGAGGAGCGTGGTTGGCCGGCGGCTGGCCAAGGGGCTCGGCGCGTTAGGAGTCGGGCGTCGGGCCGCCGATGTGGGGCATTGGGGGCAGCGGCTCGCGCCTTTTTGTCCGACACAAGCGGGACGGGTCCAAGTGATGAATCACATCGGTGAAGGCCTATGCGTGGCGCGATCGGCGGAGCTGGGCTGGCTCTCTGCGGGTGAGCATGAACACGGAGATCATCGTGAGTATGCCGGTTGCCAGATCAGCTTCGATGATGCCGTTCATCACGAAGGTGAAGATGTAGCCGACGACCAGGTTTCTCCAATCGAACTTCCCTAAATGGGCCAGTGCCGACTTGCAGCTCGAACGGAACCGCTCGATCGTGGCCTGCTCTTCCTTGACCTTGACGTGCTCCAGAATGGTGTCCGCAGCATCATCAATGCACTTGCGTGCCACGGCTGCTTCAGCGTCGGTGAACTTGTCATCTGGGGCATCACTCCCCGGGGCGCGCCTGACCCTACCTGCGAGGGCCCACATGTCGACCGTCTCGATCTCTTCCCTGAGCTGGCACAGCCAGCGTCCGAAGAGCACCTCAATGTCGAAGTCAAGCATCACGAACTGGAGACCGTTGGCCCCGATCCAGCCCTGGTAGTCCAACCAAGGCTGGCACGAAACGTCGATCCCTTCTTCGCCGACGCGGGCCACAAAGTGGCTCCCGGTTGCTCGATGCACGAGCCGGTCATCAGGGGACTTCTTGTCCCATTCAAACTGGGCTGGGTCGAACCCACGGGCCACGGCGACGTCGAACAGGCAGTTCTTGAGCTTCGCAGACATGAACTTCAAGCATGGCTCCTTGCGCCCAACGTGCGCGGGGTATCGGAGTGGTCGAGCGGTCGTTGGCCCGCGGCGTCATTATCGCATGCGCTTCGCGCAAGGCGGCGCGGTGGACAACCTGTGCCGCGGGCCGACAGCCCCGACCACGCGAGCTCTCCGATGACCGCCTCACCCTCGGCCGGCGCCCAATCGCGCGAGCTCCACGACGCCCGTGCCAAGGCACGGTGTGCCTTGATCCCAGCAGTTCGGTAGGATGCGGAGATCGTGATCCAAGCGGTTTTTAGCCAGTTCCTCGGACAGGCCGGCGGCGCCAGGTCGACCGTCCTGTACCCGTTGGCGTGGTTGATCGGCTTGCTGCTTGCTGGACTCGTCCTACTAGTGGCGTTCGCCAATCCGGCCCCATGGATCGTCGTTCTGCTCGCCGTCGTTGTGTGTGTGGGAGTTGCTGTGTACCTCGTTGGCTGGATCCTCTTCGCAATTCATAACCCGGATGCGCTGCGATCAGAGCGGTTTACGCTTTCGAAAATGGCGATCGAGAAGCGTTTGACCGGCGACACTCTCAAGGGCTTCGTAGAGACGAAGATCGTGGACGAGACGGTCCTGAGGGCTTTGCCCCAGGCGACTCCACAGAACGATGAGGAGAGCGCCTGATGAACCAGCGGCTGGCGATCATGATGAATAGCCCAGATGCGTCTCAGCAAAACGCGGTGACGGCGTACCTGCAAGGGGCTGGGTATCAGGTGTGGCATTGGTACCCGGACGTGTGGTTGGTCTATTCGCCGTTGCCCGTGAGCGCAAAGGCACTGAGTGAGGCGCTCGACGCTTTCATCGGTACCACGCATCGCATCGTCTTTGAGGTGCCCAGTGCGTGCCATTACTTCGGGAGGTCAACGAAGGAATCGTGGGATTGGATGCGTACGTACTGGGGTTTTGTTGCAACTTAGGGTCTGCGGACCGCTCAGTTCCAGTCGGCTCTGAACTAGCCTTCATCCCCCCAAACCGCAAGGAGAACTCGGTGGCCGGAGACCAACGACAGATCGACATGGACCGACACGTGCTCGCCACGGTTGCGCTTCAGGGCATCTTGGCGGGCAGTCACTTCGACGCGATCAAGGCGC
>CAYVSR010000056.1:0-10373 GCA_964453125.1 uncultured Phycisphaeraceae bacterium
CCTTCGCGCCCAGCGCCGCGGACAGGTCGTCGAATTCCTTCCAGGCCAGCGTGCGCGGATCGACGCCCACGCGCGAGCCCGATGGCAGCGAGCCGAGCCACTCCTGCCAGCCCGGTGTCGCCGGCGCGCCGGCGCGCGCCGGCGCGCCCAGGCGCATGAGCGTGACGGCGCGCCCGGCGAGCTGGCGCTCGGCCTGGAGCCAGTAGCGCCCGTCGGTCCACAGCAGCGCCCGGTCGCGCGTCACGACGAGGTCGCCCGCCGACCCATCGAACCCGCACAAGAATGCGCGACGGCGCCAGCACGCCGGCACGTACTCGCTCTGGTGCGCGTCGCCCGAGGGAACGATCAGCGCGTCCAGCCGCGCTCCCGGCGCACGCGCCATCTCCGCACGAAGCGCCGACAGAATGTCCGACTCGCCGCTCATGATTGATTTCTCACAGCGAAGATCATACGTGCGACCGCTCAAAAAGGGGTTGCGGCGCCGAGTGAGAGTTGTATAGTGCCGCGCATGGCAAACCCCACGATCGCGTCGATCACCTCGAAACTCAAGAAACTGCAGAAAGACCGCGACCACCACCTCGAGTCGATCCGCGAGATCGACGCCATCTTCGCGAAACTGGGGGCGAAGGTCGGCAAGGGCGGCGCGTCCCGCGCGGGCCGCGGCGGCTCCGGCGCCGGCTCGCGCGTGCAGGGCGTGAAGGCCGCGCTCCTCGCCTCGCTGACCGACAAGGGCCAGACGCCCGTCGAACTGGCCGCCAAGGTCAGCAAGAAAGTCGGCGCCAAGGTCAACGTGACCACGCAGCTGGCCATGCTCAAGGCCGACAAGAAGGCCAAGAACCCCGAGCGCGGCCTCTGGACACGGGCCTGATCCCCCGGCGATATACTCCCGCTCCGCCGCGGGCGTAGTTCAGCGGTAGAACGTCAGCTTCCCAAGCTGAATGTCGCCGGTTCGATCCCGGTCGCCCGCTCTTCCCATCCAGCGAGCCTCCCTTCGTCAGGTGAAACGCGGCCGCGTCGGCCTCGTCCGCTCGCGCCGCCGGCCTCTCGCCCCGGGCCCCGCGCCCACGACCACCCGAGGAGCATCTCGATGTCCAGCCGTGACGCCTTCGAGGCGCGTGAACGAAGCCTCGAAGAGGCCTACTTCCGATCCAAGGACGCCGAGACCGTCGACAAGCTCAAGAAGGTCTTCCAGGCCAAGCTCGACCGCGAGACCCTGCGCAGCGCCGGCCTCACCAACGACACCGTCATCGACCGCCTCCTCTCCGTCAGCGTCCGCGGCGAGATGCTCACCGCCTTCAAGCTCTTCCCCCTCGTCGAGATCGCCTGGGCCGACGGCAAGGTCGATCAGAAGGAGATCGACGCCGTCATCGCCGGCGCCGTCGCGCAGGGCGTGGCGCGCGACTCCGACTCCTTCAAGGCCCTCGAAGACTGGCTGCGGCGCGGGCCCACCGACGACGGACGCACCGCCTGGCGCATGTACGCCGCCGAACTCGTCCGCACGCTCTCCCCCGCCGAACTCGCCGCCTTCCGCAACGACCTCGTCGCCCTCGCGAAGAGGGTCGCCGGCGCCAGCGGGGGCGTCTTCGGCGTCTTCGGCCACGTCAGCCCCGGCGAGCAGCGCGCCATCGACGAGATCGGCCGCCATCTCGGCGCCGCCTGACGCGCCCATTCCCGCTCCAGACGGGCGAGTTCGGTTGATGCTCGGTCCGCGCGCGGGTACGATGCCCCGGGCGGTCGCAAGGGGCTCCATGCCGTCGCGCTCCCGCACGCCCGCAGGCGGCTTCCGGCCCCAGGGACGCCGATCACAAGAGGGCGGGTGATGAGCGGCTTTCAACTCACGCTTCTCGACAAGGCCGGCCGCGCCGAGAGCCATGTCGCGCTCGTCGATCGCCCCATCGGCATCGGCCGCCACCCCGAGAACGACATCGCCATCAACGACGACCTCGCCTCGCGCTTCCACTGCACCGTCGAGCCCGACGGGCGCGGCGGCTGGAAGGTCCGCGACCTCGGGTCGCGCAACGGCACGCGTCTCAACAACGAGAAGATCGCCGACGCCTCCCTCATGCCCGGCGACCAGATCCGCGTCGGCGGCCACGTCTTCCTCATCGAGACGCCCGAGGCGACGCTCAGCGCCGACGCCCGCGTCCGCGCCCACGCCGGCGCCCGCGCCTCGCGCGAGGCCGAGACCGTCTCGCGCCTCGCCGAGCCCTCGCCCACCGCCCGCGCCTTCGAACGCACGCCCGGCCTGCCCCGCGCCCCCTGGGCCGACGAACTCGCCTCGCTCGTCAAGGCCCTGATGCCCTCCTACACCGGCGCCGAGAAGTGCGACCTGATCGACGCCCGCGGCAAATCATCCGAAGCGCTCGGCCACGAGGCCGGCGGCGGGGCGCCGATGCGCCTCCTGTTCCTCGCCGCCGCCAACGCCCGCGCGACGGACATCCACGTCGAGCCCAAGGGCGACACGGTGAACGTCCGCCTGCGCGTGGACGGCCAGATGCTCAGCGTGGTCGATCTCCCCAATCAGATCGGCGAACTCTGCATCGGGCTGGTCAAGGCCGCGTGCCACATGAAGACAGCGGGGCGCGACGCCGTGCTGGACGGCCACTTCTCCGCCGTGGTCGCCGGGCGCCGGCTCGACATCCGGGCGTCCCTCACCCCGTCGGTGCACGGCCAGAAACTCGTGCTGCGCGTGCTCAACTCGGCCGATGCTCCCGACGCGCTGCGCGACATGGGCTTCCCGTCGTACATGTACGACCGGATCAAGAAGGGCGTCGAGAAAGACGCCGGCCTGCTGCTGGTCTCCGGCCCCACCGGCTCGGGCAAGACGACCACCCTCTACAACGCCCTCCGCGAGATCGACCGCGAGCGGCGCAACGTGATCACCATCGAGGACCCCGTCGAGCACCACCTCGACCACATCACGCAGATCCCCGTCAACTCCGACCAGGGCGCCACCTTCGGCTCGCTCCTGCGCTCCGTGCTGCGCCAGGACCCGGACGTCATCCTCGTCGGCGAGATCCGCGACGACGAGACGGCCCGCGTCGCCATGCAGGCCGCCATGACCGGCCACCTCGTGTTCTCAACGGTGCACAGCAAGGACACCATCGGCGCCGTGTTCCGCCTGCTCGACCTCGGCGTCGAGCCGTACCTCGTCGCCAATTCGCTCGACCTCATCGTCGCCCAGCGCCTGGTGCGCGCCCTGTGCGAGCACTGCAAGCGCGCCGTGCGCGTCACGCCCGGCCAGGCCACGCGCATGGGCCGCTACCTCGAGGGCAAGAACGAGATCTACACCGCGACCGGCTGCGCCCGCTGCCTCCGCACCGGCTTCCGCGGGCGCCAGGCCATCTTCGAGATGCTCGAGTTCAACGACGACCTCCGCGACATCGTCCTCAAGGAGCCCTCGATCCAGGCCATGCGCAAGGTCATCGAGCAGGGCCTCTTCACCACGCTCACCCAGTCCGGCTGGCAGATGGTCGCCCGCGGCGTCACGACCCTCGAAGAGGTCGACCGCGTCGCCGGCGTGGCATAGCCGGATTCGCCTCCTGTTCGTGTGTACGGCGCGCCGCGCGGGATCGGTCCCGCGCCCTCTGTAACGCCCACGTCCGCGGCGGCGTATCCCCACAACGCCGGGGGTTCAGGAGAACAACCATGCTTGGCGCCCGATCGTTGTTCGATCCCTCCCACCGCGTGTTCCTGGCATCGCTGGCAGGACTGACCTGCGCAGGGGGCGCGCCGGCGCGCGCGCCGATCAACATGCAGCAGCTCGTCCGCATTCTGGACGGGCAGACCATCCCCGAAACCCCGCGTGCGAGCGACGAGTTCACCTCGGACTTCGAGCTCGACGACCGCCGCTTCGTGCCGACCGGGGACAACCCTCACTTCCCGCTGCGCCCGGGCCATCAGGTGATGCTCGCGGGTGACGACGAGGGGTCGCACATTGAACTCACGATCACCGTCCTCCGGGAGACGCAGAGCATCGTCGCGCTGCACGAGGGCAATCGGATCCGGGTGCGGGCCCGCGTGGTCGAGGAGAGAGAGACCATCGACGGCGAGTTGTACGAGATCTCACGCAACTACTACGCCATCGACGCCAAGTCCGGCGACGTCTTCTATTTCGGCGAGGACGTCTGCTTCTTCGAGAACGGGGAGTGCGTGCGCACCGATGGCTCCTGGCTCGCCGGGGTCAACGACGCGACCCCGGGGATCATCATGCCGGGCACCTTCATCCTCGGCGCCCGGTACTTCCAGGAGCAGGCCCCCGGCGTGGCGCTCGACCGCGCCGAGCACATGGCCTCCGGCCTGACGATCGACACGCCGGCTGGAAGGCTCGAAGAGTGCGTGGCGATCTACGAAGACAGCGCGCTCGACCCCGCTGCCCAGAGCGAGAAGTTCTATTGCCCCGAGATCGGGCTCGTGAAGGACGGCGTGCTGGAACTCGTGTCCTACACCCCGATCCCAGAGGACTGACGCCGCCGCCGGAGCGCCCCGGACCAGCGCAGGGCGCCCATGTTGACATCCGGACGCCCCGGAATCTCTCGCGCGCCGGGCTATTCCCCGCGAATTCGATCCCCCCCCGCTTGCACTTCGCCCGCGTTGTTGTCCAATTCGGGCGTGCCGGTCGCCTCGGTGGGCAGCCGTCGCGATCGCGTGGGAGGCTTGGCAATGGCGATTCGAAGCATCAACGGCGGCGCTCTCCTTCTTGCATCACTCTGCGCCTCCGCGGGCGGGGCCCACTCCATCGCCTGGAACGCCTCGCCCCCCACCTCGCCGGACGTGCGCATGCTCGCCACCGGCCACGCCGAGATCGACGCCGCTATCCTCGGCGCCTGCGCCCGCGAGGCGAACCCCGCCGCGTTCCTGGCCCGCGCGATGGGCTCCCTCCGTCGCTCGCCGCTCTGCTTCCCCGACACCATGACCCGCGAGGAGTGGGACTACGTCATCCGCGAGTTTGGCATGCGCCCGCCCACGCTGCTCGGCGGCGCCGACTTCTTCGTCGACGCCAGCAACGCCTGGCAGGGCAACAGCGCCCAGGGCCCCGCGACGCGCGCCCTCCGCGCATCCCTCACCTACTCCTTCCCCAACGACGGCGTCACCTGGGGCCTCTCCGCCATCTCCACCACCGGCCCCAACACGCTCGGCGCCAGCCTTACCACCCTCTTCGGCGCCGGCGATCTCGACGAGGGCCGCGAGTACTTCCGCCAGTCGCTCGCCTCCTGGCGCCGTCACTGCGGCCTCACCTACACCGAGGTCGCCGACGCCAACGTCGCCATGAACCAGACCCTCACCTCGCCCGGCAACGGCGGCGGCGACATCCGCATCGGCGGGCGCGGCTTCGGCACCGGCACCTTCCTCGCCTACAACGCCTTCCCCTCCGCCGCCTTTGCCGGCGTCGGCGGCGGCGACATGTGCTTCAACACCTCCTTCTTCGTCGCCGCCAACTTCAACAACTCCACCAACAACTTCCGCTACCTGCGCAACACCGCCGCCCACGAGCACGGCCACGGCACGGGCAACATCCACGCCACCCCCTGCAACAACACGAAACTCATGGAGCCCAGCATCGGCACCGCCGCCTTCGACATGATGGCCATAGACGACAAGCGCGGCGGCGGGCGCAACTACGGCGACCGGTTCTCCGGCAACCAGTCACCCGCCACCGCCACCGACTTCGGCGACCTCACCTCCCCCGCGCTCCGCTCCGTCTCCGAACTCGATCTCTCCACGAACACCACCACCGGCTTCGGCAACAGCGACGAGGATTGGTTCCGCTTCTCGCTCGGCTCCGACCAGAGCGTGACCATCACCGTCGACCCCACCGGCGGCTCGTACGCCAACGGGCAGCAGACCTCCAGCTGCAGCCCCACGAACCCGCCGACCATCAACGCCGACATCGCGGGCAACCTGAACATCGAGCTCCTCGACAGCGCCGGCGCCGTGGTCCTCCAGACCGCCGCCTCCGCCGCCGCCGGCGCCAACGAGGTCCTCGCCGCCGGCACGCTCGGCGCGGGCACGTACACCGTCCGCGTGTTCGACGTCGGCCCCAACACGAACCAGAGCGTGCAGCTGTACAACCTGCTCATCCGCGTGGGCGCCAGCGCTGCGCCCCCGCAGGCCATCGCCGGCGTGCACAAGCGCATCGGCGCCAACGTCAAGTGCTTCTTCATCGGCGACATCGGCAGCCGCGTGACCGAGACCGGCGCGACCATCTCCGGCTACCAGTGGGACCTCAACGGCGACGGCGTCTTCGAGACCGCCACCGCCAAGGCCAATCGCCAGTACGTCTCCAACGGCGTGTACCCCGTCGCCCTCCGCGTGACCGACTCCAACGGCAGCGTCGGCACGGACACCATCAACGTCACCGTCTTCGGCGCCGTCACCTCGCTGAGCGACGTCAGCCCCGCCAACGGCAACCAGGGCTCCAGCCAGCCGGTCACCCTCACGGGCGTGAACCTCAAGAACCTCACCAACGCGTCGATGGTCACCGTCTCCGGAACCGGCGTCACGGTCTCGGGAACGCCCGTGCCCAACGCCGAGGGCACCGAGGTCACCGGCCTCTCGTTCGACATCGCCGCCAACGCGGCGCCCACCGCGCGCAACGTCACCGTCACGAACGCCGACGGCAATGCGACGCTCAATCTCGCCTTCGCCGTCACCGAAGTGGCCGCCCCCTGCCCGGGCGACACCAACGGCGACCTGATCGTCAACTTCGCCGACCTCAACACCGTGCTGGCGCAGTTCGGTCAGTCCGGCGCGCCGGGCAGCCTCTCGGGCGACGTGAACGACGACGGCCAGGTGAACTTCGCCGATCTCAACATCGTGCTCGCCAACTTCGGCGTGGTGTGTTGAGCAGCGAAGAGAAGAGATTCACCACAGAGGCGCAGAGGCGCGGAGAAGAAGCGGAATTGGGTTCGAGGCAGGGCGGTCATTCCGCGCGCGCCGCTCTCATTCCGCGCGCTCGTCGGACCGCGGAGCGGGAGCGACGGGAGCAACATCCTGCTGGCTCTGGTTGGGCCGAGCCTGGACGTCGAGCGACACACCTCATTGCGGCGACCCGGTGTCCCGTCGCTGCCGCTCCGGGCTCTGACAATCAGACAAAGAGCGCGCCGCGTCCCCCCTCGACCCACGCGCGCAGCCACACCCTTCCCTCTCCGTGCCTCTGTGTCTCTGTGGTGAGCCGTTCCCCGATCAGATCGTCGCGCTGGTGTAGGGCAGCAGGCCCATGTAGCGCGCGCGCTTGATGGCCTGACCGATCAGGCGCTGGTCGCGCGCCGTCACCGACAGGCGCTTGCGCCCCAGGATCTTCCCGTTCGGGCTCAGCATCCGACGCAGCGCCTCAGCGTCCTTGTAGTCGACGTACACCTCGCCCTTGGCCGAGGTGCGGGCGACCTTCACGGTCGGGGCGGGCGTGAATCGGTTGAAGCGGCTCATCGGGCTGGAACTCCGTCTTGGGCTTTGGCCCACGGTCCGGGCGGCATACACGCCGCCTCGCCGCGAGCGACGGGCGAATCTGGGGCGGGGAGTATACCGACGCCAAGCCCCCGCCGCGCGCCCTCGGCGATCGCCCCGAACAACCGCCGCACGATGTTCCGAACCAACCCCCGGCGCGGGCCAAACTCCCGTCAGTGCGAGCGGTTCACAACCGCCTCTGCCGCCGCGTCCAGCAGCGACGCCGCCGGCCCCGGCCCGCCCTCGCCGGCGATCCTCGCCACGATCTTCACGGCGCCCGCCGCCAAGCGTCGCGCCTCTTCGCGCGCGTGCGCGATCGAGCCCGTCTCGCCCAGCGCCTCGCGCACCAGCGCCGCGCGCCGGGCCCACGCCTGCGCGTCCGACTCCCCGCGCCCGCTCTCGAGCGTGCGCAGCGTCCGCCCGCGCAGCGCGGGGTCGGCCGTCGCGAGGTGGTGGATCAGCGGCAGGGTCAGTTTGCCCTTCTCGAGGTCCTTGCCCACCGACTTGCCGACCGTCGCCTCATCGCCCGTGAGGTCCAGCAGGTCGTCCTGGATCTGGAACGCGACGCCAAGGCGCGCCCCGAACTCGCGGAACAGCGCCCGCTGCTCGAGCGACGCCCCGGCGAGCGCCGCACCCAGCTCGCACGACGCCCCGATCAGTTCCGCCGTCTTGCGCTCCACGATCTCGTAGTACGTCGCCTCGTCGAGCGAGTAGTCGTCGCGGTGGTGCAGCTGGAGCAGCTCGCCCTCGCACAGGCGCGTGGTCACAGCGCCGATCAGCAGCGCGACCGACTGGTCCTGCAGAGACGAGCACAGGTGGAACGCCGCGGAGATCAGGTAATCGCCGAGGATCACCGCCGTCTCGTTGCCGCGCAGCCGGTTCACCGTCGGGTGGCGCCGGCGCGTCTCCGCCTCGTCGAGCACGTCGTCGTGCACCAGCGTCGCGATGTGGATCATCTCCACCACGGCGCCCACGGCGATGTGCTCGTCGGTCAGGTCCTCGGCGCGAAGTGACGCGGCCGACCCGCGCCGGGCCTCCGCCGCCGCCAGCCCGCACAGCAGCGTCATCATCGGGCGCAGCATCTTGCCCCGGTAGCGCTCCACGTGCTCGGCCAGCGCCCGCACCGGCGCAAGTTCTGAACGCAGCCGCTTGTCGATGCGGTCCTCGACCCGGATCAGCCCCTCGGCCACCAGCGCGGCGACGCCCTCGTGCTCCGGCTTGAGCACGCCCTCGAGGCCCGTCAGCGTTGTCGCGTGCGCGGTCATGTGTCGCCCGAATCCCTTCGGCGGGCATCCTAGCGGGCCGGACGACGGCAGTTTTCAATTGTTTTGGCGCGAGAAAAGTCGCGGGCCTCAGATCGGCTCGACGTCCCCGTAGTGCGCCAGCACGATGTTCAAGTCGCTGAAGTCCACGACCCCATTTCCGTTCAGGTCGGCCTGCTGGCGGTGCGGCGTCTGTTGGATCTCGCCGAAGTACGCGAGCACGAGGTTCAGATCGCTGAATCCGACGCGTCCGTCGTCGTCCGCATCGCCCGCGATCGGCGGTGCGGCCTGAGGGGCCCACCAACCGAAATCGAACCGGAACGGCTGGTGCGCGTAGCGCAGGTCCCGCCCGGACGTTCGCGTCAGCACGCGGATGTCGAGCGTCTCCGTGGGCTCGAGGAAATGCAGCGGCGTGATCGACACACCGTGCACGCCCTCCACGTAGTCCTTGCGCACGTCCCAGCCCGGGTAGAAGCCGAGCACGGCCTCGACGCGGGAGGCGGGCAGGAATGCGCCGCTCTGAACGAACTCGGTGTTGTTCCCGAGCGTCACCCGCAGCGTCATGTCGTTGTCGTACTGATCGCCTGTCTCGTTGATCGTGATGTTGCCCAATGGCGCCAGCGGGCCCGAGTAGGGCAACTCGTTGATAGCCCCGCCCCCGAGCCCCACCGTCACGAGAGGATTGAATGGCGTGGCCCCCGAGCGCACCGTCACCCTGGCCACCCGCATCCGCGTGCCGGGCTGCACTGTGATCGTCTGCCCCACCGGCAAGACATAGGCGCCGGCGCTGATCTGGGCCGTGTGAATGAACCCGAACCCGAGCATCGACGCGGCGGGCACGAGCGAGAGGTCCACGAACGTCGAGTACCGCAGCGCGGGCGTCGCGGCGATCTGCTCGGGCGTCGGGCGGAAGAGCCCGGCCGAGGGCAGGTGGAAGAAGTCGCCGCTCGTCAGCGTCCAATCCAGATTCGCGCCTTGCAGAGTGTATGGCGCGCCCAAGGCCTCGATCTCGAACTCGAGCGCGACCCACTGCGAGGGGTCGTACGACGGATCGCCCGCGGGGACGCGCCATGTCTGATCGATCCGCGTGACGCGGAGCCGAGCGTCCGCGAGCGCTCCGCCCGCGATGCCGACCATCGCTGCCAATCTAAGACCGAAGTGCGAACCCCGCATGGCGCCTCCCGTCGCGCCCGCCCGCCCCGGCGCCGGACGCGCCGCCATCGTACCCCGCCCCGTGTCGCACACAAGACTCTTCCGCCGAGGCTTCTCGCCTACTTCTCCGCCACGATGTACACGATGAACGCCGCGTCCGCCTCGCCGCGCTCCGCCGGGCGGAAGTCCCCGTTCCCCTCGCCCGTCTTCTTGTCCGTCCCCTCCCAGTAGATCGTCGCCTTCGCGAACCCCGCCTCGAGCAGGATTTCCTTGATCTCCGGCAGCGTCCACAGGCGCCACGAGTACAGGAACGCGTTGTTCATCCGCGACCCGTCCTCGAACGAGAAGTGAATGCGGCAGTCCATCCGCGCCGTGATCGGGTCGAACTTGTGCTGGTCCCAGATGTACGTGAACTTCTTGCCCCACGGCCCGCGCGACTTGATCTCGCGCCGCTCGCGCATCTCCTTGCCCGCCTCGTACCCGCCGTAGCCGTCGAGGAAGAAGATCCCCCCC
>CAYVSR010000057.1:0-10371 GCA_964453125.1 uncultured Phycisphaeraceae bacterium
GGGGTTGTGCCTTTGTGTCTCAGAGCACGCGGCGGCGGATGCCGTCTTTGAGCACGGGGACGTTGAAGTTGAGGAGCAAGCCGACCCGCTTGCCGCTCAGACGCAGATAGGTCAGCAGCTGCGCGTCGTGGATCGCGAGCAGCGCGTCGATGGCCTTGATCTCCACCACCACCTCGTTCTCGACGACGAGATCGAGCCGGTACCCGACGTCCAGGACCCTGCCGCGATACTGCAGCGGCAGCACGACCTGGCGCGCCAAACGCAGCCCGCGCTCGGTGAGCTCGACGCACAGGCACGCTTCGTACGCCGATTCGAGCAACCCCGGCCCCAGCGTCCGGTGCACCTCGACCGCCGCCCCGATGATCTGCGCCGTGATGGCCGCGCCCGGCCCCTCGGCGTCCCGGTGCGTCTTTCCCCAATTCATGATGCTTCTCTGTGTCTCTGCGTCTCTGTGGTGAACCTCTTCAAGGCAGTTCCTCCCCCTCCTCGTATCTCGCGCGGCTCTCGTCCGTCGCGTTCACGCCGGTGTACACGCTGCCGGTCGGGTACCACGGCGCCGCGTCCGTCTTGCTCTCCTTCTCCGTCAGCGCCTCCGCGTGGCCGTCGAGGCGCAGGGTCTGGATGCGCTTCTTGTGCCGGTACGTCAGCCTCGCGTTGTCCGGGTACACGCTCCGGTTGGGCGCGCCGGGGCGGATCTCCTCCGCGAACTGCGGCCTGTCAGCCGCGTGGCCGAACTCGCGCGAGGCGATGTACGTCGGGCCCCCCGTCGTGAACGAGCCGAAGTACCGCGGCAGAGGGTTCACATCGAAGTCCAGCCTGTCGGGCGACGCGAGGTAGCGGCACGCGTCCGTCGTCCACACCTTCACCGCGGGCGAGCCCACGCGGTCGAATCGCGGCTCGTATCTGTCCGGCGGCACGGCGGGCCCGCGCCAGCCCCACGTGCGGTGCGTGCCCTCGCCCAGGAAGTCGCGCCCCGCGAGGTGGAACGCCGCGGGCGAGAGGTACGAGATCTGCCCGATGCCCTCGCGCTCGAGGAGCGATTGGAAGTCGGCGTAGTCGCTCAGCGAGCCCGAGCCGTAGAGCGAGTCGTTCTCGCGCCGTGCGGAGGGGCAGCCGAGGCCCTCGAAGATCTGCTTGGTGCGCGCGGCGCGGTTGCCGGAGAGCCCGGCCTCTTCGCCGATGATCGGGCTGATCCAGTCGAACACGCTGGTGGGCGTCGTCGGCGTGGTGTCGCCCAGCAGCGCGGCCTGCGCGGGTGGGCGGAGGTACGCGCGCCCGGTGGTGTTCAGCCCCGGCAGCCAGTTGTCGCGCGATTGCAGGTGCAGGGTGGTGGCCAGGTGCAGCCGGCGCTGCTGCGAGGCGCAGATGGCTTCGCGCGCGCTCTCGCGGGCGCCGCCTAGCGTCGGCATCAAGACGCCGCACAGCAGCGCGACCACCGCCACCACGACGAGCAGGTCGACAAGCGTGAACGCACGGCGCCGGGCGCCGCCCCGATTCGTCCGGAAACCCACCATGCCGGGACGCTACAAACGGGGTGTGAGAACGCTATCCGAACAAAGCCCGATCTGAATAACCCGGCTTTGGGGCTTGCGCGGCGCCCTCCACATCCGCGGGGCGGCGCCCCGAGCCATGCCAAATCCATGTGCGGCGGTCGGGACTGACCGATCGATCATGCCCAAAATTGTGCGGCTGCCCTCTTGCGAGGGCCGGTTGGCGCGGTAGGTTGTCCACACGGCGGGAGTTCTCTCGCCGGAATTGGTCGGAAAGGAACACGTCACCCAGCAGATCACTTGTTCGTGCCGCAACTGCGTTCCCGCGCGTTGAGCGATGGTGCACGTCGCTCCACACACGCGAGCAACGGACGGGCCGCGGCAGGAAACAAAGGATCGGGCCGGTTGAGGAGAGGAACCACGTCATGAACCGCAAGAATCTCACCATCGTCGCGTTCGCCGGGCTCGCCCTCGGCGCCGCCGCCTCCGCCACGACCTTCAACGAGACGGAGCCGAACGACAACAAGGCCGGCGCGAATCTCATTTCCGGGATTCTCGTCGGCGACACGATCGTCGGCAACTCGATCGGCTCGAGCACGACGGTGCCCGGCGCCGGAAGCGCGGACTACTTTCGCGTGCGTACCGGTGCAGGCGCGTTGGGCATCTACCGCAACCGTCTCATCATCACCTCAGCCCAAACGCATCTGGGCAGCCTCCGTGGGCTGAACCAGGTCGCTGGCGTCCCAGGCACGACGGACGCATCGATTCAGGCTTCGGCTTCCGTCGGCGGCGTCGCCCGCACCAACCAGTGGTACACCTTCGGGCGCGAGGCGGACATCTACTACCGTGTGACCGGAACGGCCTCCACCACCGCTGACTACTCCGTGGCGTACGAACAGGTCGCCGTTGCCCCCACCGCGATCGCGGGCTCGTTCAACGCCGGCAACATCACCATCACGACGATCGGGCAGGGCCACACGACCGACACCGACTTCTGGGTGTACGACGCGAACTTCAACGCCATCCCCGGCTACGGCAACGACGACGAGTCGGTCGCCGGCGGCGGCACGGGCGCGACGCTGCAGAGCCTCCTGACCCGCAACTACTCGGCGGGCACCTACTACATCGCGATGTCCAACTTCGCGCTCACCAACAACCAGACCGCCGCCCCCGACGACGATTTCCAGTCCGGCGCCCTGACCGACTTCGCCAACGTGCTGGTCAGCAGTAGCACCTCCACCACCGCGAGTCTGACGTTTACCATCACGGACGGCGTGACCAGCACGCAGGTTGCGAACGTTCATGACGCGTTTGGCGTTAACTTCTTCTCGTTCACCGTCGTCCCGACCCCCGGCGCCGCGGCGCTGCTCGGGCTGGCCGGCCTCGCGGGCGTGCGTCGCCGCCGCTGAGTTTCGCTCTTTCCTCGGGCATGTTCCGCAGCGGCCCGGCCTCGCGCCGGGCCGCTGTCTTTTTCGGCTCCGCGATGGGCACGGACGCCCGAAGCAGTCAGCGGGCGCCCTGCGCGCAGTGGGCGACCCACCAGGCACGGAGCATCGCCTCGAAGCGGCGTGCGAACGCCGGCGCATCGCACAGCGGGCTCGCCAGCAGGCGCCCTCGAATGCTGGCTCGCAGGTCGCGCAGGCGGGCCCGCGAGGCGCCGTCGGGCGCGCTGAGTGAGCGGGCGATGGCGATGTATTCGTCCTCGCTCGCCGCGATCAGTTCGGGCAGCCCCACGCACGTGAGGATCGATGCGCACACCCGGCCGGGCGTGCGGCCGCCGCGCAGCGTCACGACAGGGACGCCCATGAAGAGCGCATCGCACGTGGTGGTGGCGCCGCCGAAGGGGAAGGGGTCGAGGCAGGCGTCCACGCGGTTGTACGCCCCGAGAAACTCGACGAACTTCTCAGGCCCTTCGAGCGAGAGTCGCGACGGGTCGACCCCGAGCCCGGCGAGGTGCGGCGCGAAGCGCTCGCGCACGATGGCCCGGCCCTCCTCCGCCGTGAGCGCCGTGTGCTTGAGCAGCAGGCGCGAGCCGGGGACCTCGTGCAGGACCCGCGACCAGAGGGCGATCACCGCGTCGTCCAGCTTGTTGATGGAGTTGAACGAGCCGAACGTGAACACGCCGGCGCCGCCATCGGGCGCGAGCGCTTCGCAGGGCGGCGGACCAACCTCCGGCGGAGCCCACCTGGGCGCGCCCGGCGCCGGCGCGGGCAGCGGGTTCGATTCGCTCGGCGGGGCGTAGCACAGGAACGAGGGGTCGAGGCGCCAGAGACGCTCGGTCGCGAAGGGGTCGCTCGCCTCGCCAGGCGGGTCGGCGATGGAATCCGTCACGCGGTAGTCCATCGTGGCCAGGCCCGTGGTGCTGGGGAAGCCAAGCCACGTGGCCTGCACGGGCGCGGGGCGCATCTGAAACGTGGGCAGCGCGTGGCCGGACGTGTGGCCGGAGAGGTCGAACAGGATGTCGATCTTGTCGCGCCGGATCATCGCGCCCAGTTCCGTCGTCTTGATGTTCGGCAGCCGGCGGAGTTCCGTGCACGCCGCGCGCAGGCGCTTCGTGACCTCGTCCTCCTTCCCGCCCGTGGCGTAGAGGATGGTCTCGAACGAGTCGCGCCGGATGTGGCGCAGCAGGGGTTCGAGGAACACGCTCACGGGGTGGAAACGGAGGTCGGGCGAGACGAACCCGATGCGCAAGCGCCGGTTGGGGTTCGCCGTGTCTGTGTTCGCGGGCCCGCCGGGCAGCGGGGGCACGAGGCGACTGAGAAGCGACCCGTAGGACCGATGGGCCTCGAACGCCTCGCGCGCGGTGACGGAGCCGGCGTACGTGCTGGTGGCGCAGAGGTCCGTGGCAAGCACGGCGTCGTCCGGGTTGCGTCGTATCGCCTCGCGCAGAACCGCGATGGCCTCGCGCGAGCGCCCGGTCTGGGCGAGCGCGTTGGCGTGGCGGGCCGCGAAGCCGGGGTTCGAGGGGAACCTGTCCAGCGCGGCGCGCGATTCGGCGATGGCCTCGTGGTAACGCCGGCCCAGGCCCAGCGCCATGCACAGCGCGAACCGGGCGGCGGCGTGGTCCGGCGCGCCGTCCACCGCGGCACGGAACCGCTCGACCGCTTCGTCGTTCAGCGAGGCCCCGAGCAGCGACATGCCGAGATTGACGTTCGCCTCGGGGTCGAGCGGCGCCCCCGCCACCGCCCGCCTGCCGTGGGTGATCGCGTCGTCGATCTCGCCCGCCTCGCAGCAGATGAAGCACAGGAGGTTGTGGATCGCCGGGTCGTCCGGCGCGCTGCGGAGGGCGCGGCGCAGGACAGCGCGGGCGGCGTCGTGGTCGCCCCCGCGGATCAGTTCCTTGGCCTGCTCGATGCGCGCCGACTCGTCAGCCATGGGCGCCACAATACTCGCGCCACATCATGCGCAGGGCGGCGCCGAAGCGCGCCCCGAAGGCTGGGGCGTCGCACAACGCCGAGGCGAGGAGCCGGTCGCGCAAACCGGCCCGATACCCGCGAAGCCGGGGCGCGTCCGCCGCGAGGGCGCGGGCCACCACGAGGCAGCCATCGAGGTCGGGGGCGCACAACCCGGGCTCGCCCGCCGCGGTGAGCACGCTCAGGCCGACGCGGGCGCAGGAGCGGTCGCCCGCGAACGAGACGACTGGAACGCCCATGAAGAGCGCATCGCACGTGGTGGTGGCGCCGTTGAAGGGGAAGGGGTCGAGGGCGACGTCGATCTCGTTGTAGGTGTCGAGCAGCGAGCGATAGTCGGACGGGCCGCGGAGGTCGAGGCGGTCGGGGCCGAGCCCCTCGGCGCCGAAGCGGGCGGCGAGCAGGGCGCATCCCTCCTCGTGCCCCAGCGCGACGTGCTTGAGCAGCAGGACGGACCCCGGCGTCTCGCGGAGCAGTCGCGCCCAGGCGCGAACAACATCGTCGTTGAGTTTGGAGACCGAGTTGCACGAGCCGAACACGATCGGGCGCCGCTCGCGCCCGCGCCGGTCGGGCGCGATCGGCGGGGCGTGCTCGAGCGGCGGGCGGTAGCAGAGAAAGCACGGGTCGACGCGCGCGAGGCGCTCGTGCCCCCAAGCCTCAGCGTTGCCGGGCGGGTCGGTCAAGGAATCGACGAGACGCCAGCCGATCGCGCGGGCGCCCGTCGTGCTCGGGAAGCCGAGGTATGTGGCCTGCACGGGCGCGGGGCGGGCGTGCAGCGCCGCGAGCCGGTGCCCGGCGCTGTGGCCGGACAGTTCGACGAGCACGTCCACGCCGTCGGCGAAGATCGTGCGCGCGAGGGCGTTGGCGTCGAGCGCCCCGGCGCGGACCCAGCGCAGGGGAAGGGCGCGCAGGCGCGCCGAGACCGCGTCTTCCGCGTACGCGGTCGAGTACACCACCACGTCGAACGCCTCGCGGTCGAGATGCGTCAGCGCCGCCTCCATAAACGTGCCGACGGGGTGGGCGCGCAGGTCGGGCGAGATAAACCCCACGCGCAGGCGCCGCTCGGGCTCGCGCGAGCCCCGATACACGGGCGCGCGGCTCGGCGCCAGGCGCTCGAGCAGGTCGCCGAACGCATCGAACGGCTCCCGGGCCTGCGCCGGCGTGAGGCCCGAGGCGTAGACGCTCGCGTGGCAGCGCGTGGTGGCTGCACCGTAGTCATCCGGGCGCTCCTTCGCGAGCGCGCCGAGCGCATCCCACGCCTCGCGTGAGCGGCCGGTGTCGATCAGCGCTCCGGCGAGGGCAAGGCGCAGACCGGGGTGCGTCGGCGCACGTTCGAGCCCCCGGCGCGCCGCCTCCGTCGCGCTCGCGTACCGCCCCGCGGCCTGCAACGCGGCGCATAGCGCGGCGCCGGTGTCGGGGTCGTCGGGCGCCCCGGCGGCAGCACGCTCGTACACCCCCACCGCTTCGTCGCAGCGCCCCAGCCCGAGCAGCGCGCGCGCCAGCGCATCGAGCGACTGGGCGTCCTCCGGCCAGGCCTTGAGCGCCCGGCGGGCGTGGAACGCGCCCTGCTCGAACTCGCCAGTGAGCGCCAGCGCCCGCGCGAGAACCCTGGCGACGCCGGGGTCGCCGGGGCGCGACGCCGCGAGCGCGCGCAGCGCGCCCAGAGCCTCCGGCGCGCGCCCGGCATTGAGCAGCGCGACCGCGTGCTCCAGGCGTGAGAGGGCGTCAGCCACGCGGCCCGCCCTCGCCGGTCTCGCACCAGCGCGCCCACATGGTCCGCACCGCGACCTCGAACCTGCGCCCGAAGGCGGGGCCATCGCACGCTGCCGAGGCGCGGAACCGCTCTCGCAGCCCGGCGCGGATCGCGTCGAGGCGCGACGGGTCCGCCGCGAGCGCCGCCGCGAGATCGACGAAGCCGGCCTCGTCGGGCGCGATCAGTTCGGGCAGCCCAGCGGCTCGCAGGATCGAGGCGCTCACCCGGGCGGCGCACACGCTCCCCGGGAACGCGACTACCGGCGCTCCCATGAACAGCGCCTCGCACGTGGTCGTCGTGCCGTTGTAGGGGAACGTGTCCAGCGCGAGGTCCACCTCGTTGTAGGAAGGGAGCATCGCCGCGGCGTCCGGCGCGGGGCCCTCGAGGCGCAGGCGCTCGCGCCCCACACCCTCGCGCGCGAAACGGTCGGCGAGCAGCGCCCGCGACTCCTCCTGCGCCAGGCCGGTGTGCTTGAGGAACAGCCGCGAGCCCGGCGTTCTCACCAAGACCCGCGCCCACGCGCGCACGCACCCATCGTCGATCTTCGCGATCGCGTTGAACGAGCCGAAGGTGAACCCACGAAAGCCGTCCGCTCCCGTGCGCTCGCGGGGCGCGCTCGCGCATACCTCCGGCGCGCGCTCCGGCGGCGTGTAGCACAGGAAGCACGGGTCGAGACGCAGCAGGCGCTCGGTGGCGAGGTCGTCGAACTCCGGCGTCGCCGGGTCGGTGACGGAATCCACGATCCGCCAGCCGATCGCGCGCACGCCCGTGGTGTTCGGGTAGCCGAAGTACGTCGCCTGCACAGGCGCGCAGCCCAGGTGGAGCGACGGCAAGCGGTGCCCCGCGGTGTGCCCCGACATCTCGACCAGCACGTCGATCGCGTCGGCACGCACCGCGGCTGCAAGATTGGCCGGCTGCAGGTGCGCGACGCTGCGCCACGCGACGTTCAGCGCCCGCAGGCGGGCCGACGTCGCGTCCTCGCCCGCGCCGGTCATGTAACAATAGAGATCCGCGCGGTCTCGCGGCAGATGTCGGAGGATCGCTTCCGCGAAGAAGGCGCACGCGTGCGAGCGCAGGTCGGCCGACATGAGCCCCACGCGGAGGCGCCGGGCGGGGTCGCGTTCGTTCACGAAGGGCCCCAGCGTCGTCGGCGCGAGGCGCTCGAGCGCCTCGCCGTACGACTTGTGCGCCGCGAACGCCTCGGTCGCCGTCACGCGCGAGGTGTAGTTGACCGCGTTGGCCAGGCCGGTGAGGGCGCGGAGGTCGTCCGGGTTCGCCGCCGCCGCCTCGCGCAGCGTCGCGACCGCGTCGGCCGCCAGCCCCAGGTGCTGCGCCGCGGCGCCGACGTTGAGCAGCAGCCCCGCCTCGCGTGGGAAGCGGGCGAGGAACTCGCGCCCCTCGCGCACGCAGTCGGCCAGGCGGTGACGGAGGAACAGCGCGTGCGTGACGCCGACGCGGCACGCGCGATGGTCCGGCGCGATGGCGGCCGCGCCGCGGTACACGCGCTCGGCCTCCTCGGGCCTGCCGGAGGCGATCAGCGTATTCCCCAGGTTGGTGAGCATGTTGGGGTCGCCCGGGGCGAGACGCGAGGCGCGCTCGGCGTAGTAGAGCGCCTTGTCGCGTTCGCCCAGTCGGCCGAGGGCGACGGTGAGCATGGCGCAGACGTCCGCGTCGTCGGGCCGGCGCCGGGCGAGGCGGAGGAGCGCGTCGCGGGCGTCGGCGGCGCGTCCCTCGTCGAGCATGGCGTCGATGTGCGACAGGTCCGGCCTCGTCACACGCGCCATCCTACGCGCACGCCGCGCGCCACATCGCGCGCACGGCGCCCTCGAACCTGCGGCAGAACGCCGGGGCGTCGCACACGGGCGAGGCGACGAACCGCTCGCGCAGCCCGGCGCGCGCCGCGCCCAGCAGCGCCGGGTCGCGGGCGAGCGAGCCGGCCAGCGCGGCGTACGCGTCGGGCGACCGCACGACCCACTCGTCGCACCCGGCGGCGCGCAGCACGCTCGCGCACTGGCGCGACGAGAACCGGTCGCCCTCAAGGGCGACGACGGGCACGCCCATGTAGAGCGCGTCGCACGTGGTGGTGGCGCCGTTGAACGGGAAGGGGTCGAGCGCGACGTCCATGATGGAATACGCGCGCCACACGCCGGCCACGTCCATATGCGGGGGCATCACCAGGATCCGCGCCGGGTCGACGCCGTGGGCTTCGAAGCGCGCCGGGAGCCACTGCGGGGCGCGGGGATCGAGCGTCGCAAGGTGCATGAGGGCGAGGCGCGAGCCGGGCGTCTCGCACAGGATGCGCGACCAGAGCGCCACGACGTCCTCGTCCAGCTTCGAGATGTTGTTGAACGAGCCGAAGGTGAACGGCGCGCCCCCGAGCGAGGGCGCCGGCGCCGGCTCGGGGGCGTCGCGCGGCGGGCCGTAACACAGGAAGCAGGGGTCGAGCGGCGCGAGTGTCTCGACGGCGAGCCCCGCCGCGCCTGGCGGGCTGGCGACGGAGTCCACCAGACGGTAGTCGATCTCTCGCACGCCGGTGGTGTTTGGGTAACCGAGGTACGTCACCTGCACCGGCGCCGGGCGCAGGGTGAGGGCGCCCAGGCGCTGGCCCGGCGTCAGGCCCGCGAGTTCGATGAGCACGTCGATCGACTCTCGCGCGATGGCCTGCGCGAGCGGCGCATCTCCCAGCCCGTGCACGCGCCGCCACGCGCCCGCGTGCCCCTTGAGGCGCGCGGTGACGGCGTCTTCCACGCTGGTGGCCGAGAAGCACACCGTCTCGATCTCGGCGCGGTTGAGGCCGGCGAGGACGGGCTCGAGGAACACGCTCACGGCGTGGGCACGGAGATCGGGCGAGAGAAAGCCGACGCGGAGCGGGCGCTTGTCCGGGTTCGTCGGCTTCGCGCTCGCCTTCCAGCCCTGCGGGGGCGCGACCGCCCGTCGCAGCGCCTCGCCGAACCCGACGTGGGCGCCGAACACGTCCTCCGGCGTCAGCCCGCCCGCGTAGTTGGCGTGGCTGGCGAACGCGAACCAGGCCTCGGCGTCGGCGGGGTTGGCCTCGGCGATCGATCGGGTGATGGCCACCGCCTCGCGCGAGAGCCCCACGCGGTTGAGCCCGGTGGCGGCCGCGAACGTCACGCCGCGCTCCGTCGGGAACCTCGCCCGCGCCTCTCGCAGGGTGTCGAGCGAATCGGCGAGGCGCCCCTCGAGCCGGAGCGCGGAGGCGAGGCCCGCGTGGCTGGCCGCGTCGTCGGGCGCGGCGGCGATCGCGCGCGCGTACTGCGCCTGCGCGTCCGCGTAGCGTCGCAGGCCGATCAGCGCCCGCGCGGCGTTTCGGCGCAGGCCGGGGTCCGTCGGCGCCGCGGCGATCGAACGCTCGGCGAAGAAGAGCGCCTGGGTGTGCTCGGCGAGTTCGTTGAGCACGTACGACATCATGGTGTCGCCGTAGAGGTCGGGCCCACGGGCGAGGGCGCGCTGCAGCGCGGCCTTGGCGTCGGCGAACTTCCCTGTCTCGATCATGGCGCGGACGGACTGGATCTGAGCCTGGCTGAGGGGCATGGGGTGTATCCGGCCGAACGAGCGCGCGCGTCCGCCGCGCAGGGCGGGAACGATACCCGCGAGAGGGCGCGGTCGGCGCCAACGAAACCGGCCCGCGGGGGAAGCCCGCGGGCCGGCGTGATCTGACCGTGTGATCCGCGGGCCGGGCCCGCGACAGCCGCCGCGT
>CAYVSR010000058.1:0-10302 GCA_964453125.1 uncultured Phycisphaeraceae bacterium
CCGGAGACTTTCGGCCTCACCCGGCGACATAAACGGGTCTCTCGGCGCCGCTCGATATGCCCGCCCGCGTGAAAGGCGCCGACTCCCGTGGGGAATTGGCGCGGTTGGGCGCAACGGCGCGCCACACTGCGCGTGAGTCTCAGATCAAAACGGAGAGGGGGGGATTCGAACCCCCGATACGGTTACCCGTATACAGCATTTCCAGTGCTGCTCCTTCAGCCACTCGGACACCTCTCCAGTTGTGGGCGGAGAGTGTACCCATCCGCCCCGCGCGCGTCGCCCGTCCGGGTCCCGCGCCGCACGGCAACCCCGGCGCCCGCCCCCGATAGGCTCCCGAGACCGGATGCGCGCCGCCACGCTACCCGCCGGCTCCTGTTTCGGCCGTCAAACCGCCGACCGCGCCGGCGCCGCCACTCGCGCGGTCGAGACCAGGCACGCATCGGGCGCCCGACTGTCCCGCCACTCGCTCGGGTCCCTAAACCTGTGCGTCGCGCCGGCATGCCCGCTACGTCGAACTCGCGCCCGACTCCTCGCCCGTGTCGAGCCCGGCGCGGGCCAACGGCGCAAGCGCCCTCGAACCCTCCCTCGACCTCGATGAAGCGGAGGCTCGCCTCGTTCGGCGCGCGAGCCGTGCGCCGCCGCCACCGGGACCCTTGTTCCTGCATTCCCGCCGTCCTCGCGGCTACCCTGCTCCCGCGTGCCACGCCGACCGAAAAACTCCCGACCCGACCTCAACGGCCTGCTCGTGATCGACAAGCCCCTGGGCCTCACCTCCGCAGCCGTCTGCCGACGCGTGCGCGCGCTCTCCGGCGGCGCCAAGGTCGGCCACGCGGGCACCCTCGACCCCCTCGCCACCGGCGTGCTCGTGCTGTGCCTTGGCTCGGCCACCACCAGCGCCGAGCGCGTCATGGTCGGCGAGAAGCGCTACCTCGCCGAGGTCGATCTCTCCGCGTTCTCCACCACCGACGACATGGAGGGCGAAGCGACACCCGTCGCCGTCGAACGCCCGCCCACCGAATCGCAACTCCGCGACGCGCTCGCCGCCCTCACCGGCACGACCATGCAGGCCCCGCCCGCCTTCTCCGCCGTGCACATCGGGGGCGAGCGCGCCTACCACCTCGCGCGTCGCGGCGCCGAGGTCGCGCCGCCAGCGCGCCCCGTCACCATCCACTCGATCGACCTGCTCGCGTACGCGTTTCCGCTCGCGACGATCGACGTGCGCTGCGCCAAGGGCACGTACATCCGCTCCATCGCGCGCGACCTGGGCCTCGCGCTCCACACCGGCGGCCGCCTCGCATCCCTCCGGCGCACGGCCGTCGGCGAGTTCACGATCGACCACGCCCTCGCGCTCGCAACCCTCCCCCAGCCCCTCCAGCCCGAGCACCTCCTCACACCACCTCCTCCGCTCCCCCAGTCGCCGCTCCCCTCCGGCTCGATGCCTTGATGCCTCGATGCCTCGATGCCTTCCCCTTCACAACCCCGCGCTCTCCAGCCATGCGCTGGGCTTCTCCTCCAGCGCCGCCGCGATCATGAGGAGCGATTCGAGGCTCGGCATGTGCGCCCCGCGCTCGATGCTCGACAACTGGCTCACGCTCACCCCGGACGCCTCGCTCAGTTCCTTGAGCGTCCAACCGCGCTGTGTGCGAGAGAGTCTCGCCTGGCGCCCCAGTTCGCGGCGCAGCCGGTCCTGCGGCATGCCGCCGAGCCTGAACGACTCCGCCGCTCCGCGCAGCGCCCCGCGGAGCTCCTCGATCGAGAACGGCTTGGCGAGATAGTCGTACACGTCCTGCTTGAACGTCCGTCGCATGGTCTCGAGCGACGGGTACCCCGTGACCACGATCACGCAGAGGCGCGGCCAGCGCTTGCGCACTTCCAACAGCACCGCCTCGCCGCTGTGCTTGCCCATCTTCATGTCCAGCAGCAAGACCTCGGGGAGGCGCTCCTCGCACATCGCGAAGCACTCCTCGGGGGTCGCGGCGACGCGCACCTCGTGGCCTTCTCGCTCCAGCGCGTCGCGCAGGAACACCCGGAAGTCCGCGTCGTCGTCGAGCGCCACGACGGACAGCGCCAGGATCGACTCGTGATCGCGCCCGCCTGGCTCGCTCATGCCGCGCCCTCCATTGCCGCGCCCTTCAACCCGCTCGCCGCCGTTCCACCCTCCACCGGGAGCATGATCTCAAACACCGCCCCGACGCTCCCGCCCTGCCCCGAGCCCCGCCCCTGCGAGGGCGCCCCGTTCCGCGCCAGGATTACGCCCCCGTGCTCCCGGATGATCCCCTCCGACACCGCCAGCCCCAGCCCCGTGCCGCGTGAGTCCAGGCGCGTGCTCGTGAACGGCTCGAACAGCCGCGGCAGCACCTCAGGGTCGATCCCCGGACCGTTGTCGCTGATCGTCACGCTCACCCACCGGCGACCATCGCGTTCCCCCTCCTCGGCCTCCACCGTCACGACGCCCCCGCCCTCGGTGTCGCCCGCGGCGTCCACCGCGTTGCGCAGCAGATTCACGAACACCTGGCTCAGGCGCGTCGGGTCGCCCAGCGCCACGCACGATTCCGGCGCCCGGTTCTCGAGGCGCACGTCGCGCGCCTCGCGGTCGAGACGCACCAGTGTCCACGCCTCCTCCACCAGCGCCCGGATCGGGCACGCCTCGCGCAGCGCCGGGCGCACCCGCGCGAAGTCCAGCAGGCTCTCGCTCAGCCGCTCCAGACGCCCCACCACGCGCAGCATCAGCCCCGCGTGCTCCGCGCTCACCGGCCGACCCGGCTCCTCGGCGATCCGCTCGACCTGTCCCTTCAGCACCGCCAGCGGCGTGTTCAGTTCGTGCGCGATCCCCGCCGACATCATCCCCAGGCTCGCCAGCCGGTCCTGGTCCGCCAGGTTCCGACGCGCCGTCTCCAGCAGGTGGTTCTTCCGCTTCAACTCCATCGCCACGATCTCCAGCTGGTCCAGCGCGTGGTTCAGCGCCTTCTCCTGCCGACGCAGCTTCGTGATCGAGTCGTTCCGCGAGCGCATGATCTCGCCCAATTCGTCCCGAGGCATGCGCGACTCCGCGATCAGCTCCCGCTCCCGGTCGCCCGCCTGCACCGCGGCGTCGGCGTCCAGCATCCGGCCGATCGGCCCGTACACCTGGCGCGGCAGCACGAACACCTCCAGAGTCAGCGCGATCAGCAGGTATACCCCAAGCATCGCCGCCGTCAGCAGGATGTACACCCGCATCACCGCCGCCCGCGCCGCGGGCAATCGCGCGATCACGCTCAGGAACTCGCCCCGCGCCTCGTCGAACCGCACCAGGCGCGGCACGCCCTCTCGCGTCTCGACGGGAAAGTCCTCCCCCGGCGACGAGCGCGCCGCGCGCGCCGTCGCCCCGTCCACGCCGTCGAGCGCCCTGTCGCCCGCCACGAACTCCACGCCGTCCAGGTCGAGCGGCGCCGCCCGGTCGGGCGCGCCCGCCAGCAGCGCCATCGAGAGCATCGCCTCGTGCTCCTCCGCCTCGCGGACGACGGCCTTCACCGCCGGCCGAAGCGACAGCACCAGCGCCGCCGCCATCGCCAGCGAGAACACCGTGTGCAGGATCACCAGCTTCTTGCGGATCCGCATCGCCCCCAGCAGGGGCCGCGCCCGGCGCGCCAGGCGGACCGGCGCCGACGCCGCCGCCACCGCGGCGCCCACGGCGGCGACCACCGGGCCCCCCTGCCCGGGCGCGTGGTTCCCGGCCCCGCTCTGGGCGTCCGTCCGCGTCCGGGTTGGCTCGCGTGTGTCCATGGGGGCCGCGCGCCCGCGGCGCACAAGGTCCAAGGATAGATATCCGGGCGACCCACGCCACGCGCCACAACCACCCCCCTCCCGACGCCCGATATTCACCCCGTGTACTTCCCCTCGCGCAAGCCCCCCCTGATGCCAGCGGCGCTGCTGGTCGTGCTGCCGTTCGCCATCACCTGGAAGTCGCTGGACCCCAGCGTGCGCTTCGGCCTCCTGATCGCCGGCCTCTCCGTCGCCTTCGCGCTCTGGCGCGGGCGAATCGTCGAGGCCCGCTCCCGCGCCCGCCTCGCCGAGTGGGAGGACGCGATCGACGCCCTTAACGAATCGATCGCCGAGTATGCTCCGCGCGACACCGCCGGAGCCACGCCATCCCCCACGCACCACGCAGCCAACGCGACCAGCCCCGCGCGCCCGACAACGCCGGCCCGCTGCTCATCGTGACCGGCGTCTCACTCCGCGCCGAGGCCGTCGACCGCCCCATCGCCTACGACCTCCGCCACCGCGCCCTCACCTGGCGCGGCGAACAGGGCCAGCGCCTGCGCGACGCCGTGGTCTGCTCCGACGTCTGGTGGCTCAGCAACGACGACCTCCGCCGGCGCCCGACCATCTCGCTCGGCCCGCCCGAGGTCAACGCCCTCACCGCGTTCCTCGCCGGGCGCGTGCCCTCCGCGTTCACCATCGCCGACCGCCTCGCCGTGCTGCTCGACCTCGACCTGCACGACCCCTGGGCCTGCTGCTGGGGCGACGCACGGATCGAGAACTCCGACGCCGCCGCGGTGGACGCGTTCAGTGAGCGCTATCTCGAACTCTTTCTGACCGCAGCGGTGGAGCGCTTCGGCGCGTGAATTCGATCCGAAGAAACCGGAATTGAACGCAGAGATCGCAGAGAACGCAGTGGGGGCGGAGAGGTCGCGCTTGTGATCGCGATCACGTCCGGCCCTTCGCCAATGAATCACTCGGGTCGCGCGTCCCAGGCCATTCCCCCCTTCGCGTTCTCCGCGCCCTTCGCGTTTAACGCTCCCCGTTGAGCCCCCGAAAGCCCCACGCGCCGGAGGGCGGCCACGCCGGCGGCGCAGCCAGGTCAATTTCCACCACAACCCCCCGCTCATGGTCGCTGTTCAGCACGACCGCGTTGGGCTCCACCGCGAGCCACCCCTCCGGCGCCTTCTCGTGCCCAAGCACGAACAGCGACACCCCCCACCGCCGCGCCAGTTCAATCAATTGCTCCGGCTCGTGGCGCCGGCCCCACACCATGATGTGCGCCGAGCCCTTCCGCGCCGTGTAGTCCTCTTCCGTTAGAGCCCGCTCCAGCACGCCCGGATCGAACCGGTCCATCAGTTCCGGCCCCGGAAGGCTGTGCGCGAACAGCACGCCGCGATCCGTCCCCCGCCCGCTCACCAGCGCGAGGGGCATCGCCCGGATGAATTCCGCGATTGCCCCACGAACCTCATCCGCTCCATCCCCGAAGGCGTAGTCGAGCCCCTCGTTGAACGCGTCCACCAGGCGCACGCCGTCCTTCACCACGCCGCTGCCCGAGATCTGCGACAACTCGTGGTTCGCCAGCAGCACGTGCACGCGCTCGGGGAACGCCGCCTTGAGCGCCGCCACGCGCGCCAGCACGCGGTGGCTCAGGTCCATGCCGTTGATCAGCCGGTCGCCGTGGATCAGTTCGTGCAGCGTGACGTGGCGCGGTGGCCCCGTGTCGTCGTCCAGGCGCGCCAGTTCGATCACCCGCTCGAAGTGCACCGGGTTGTCGTGCAGGTCCCCCGTCGCCAGCACGACGCCGGGCGCGTCGATCTCGTCCACCGATCCGTTGCGGCACGCCGCCCCCAGCGCCGCAGCGGCCCCGGCGCGAAACGTCGCCGCCACCGCCCCGCTCGAGCGGAGGTCCACGCCCTGCACGATGTCCATCGGTGTCGCGCCCACCGGGGCCTACCGCCCCGCCGCGACGGCGCGAGGCACGCTCACCGCCCGCCCCGGCCCAGACCCGAGCCGGAACTCGGGCCCTCGTCCAGCAGGTCGTCAATGTCGAGGTCGTCGCCCATCGGGGGGCTCACCGGGCCGTCGTCGTCCTCGATATCGACCGGCGCCGGCGGCGTGGGCTCGCCCTGCGCCTTGGCCCGACGCGCCCGCCGGTCGGCCACGAGTTTCGCGTGGATCAGCTCCAGCCGCTCGGCCACCAGGTCCATGCTCGCGGGCCGGTCGTCGGCGTCCACCTCGACCGACTGCATGATGACGTCCGCGAGCATCTCGGGCACCGCCGGCGCCACCTCGCGGATGGGCTTGGGCCGCTCGATCAGCGCGTCGTCGAGGGCGCCCAGCAGCGACGAATCGCCCTTGGGAATCGCCGTGGGGATGTGCTGGCGCGTCAGCGCCCAGTACATCGTGGCGCCGAGGTTGTAGACGTCCGTGCGCTCGGTGATCGCCCGCCGGTGCACCTGCTCGGGCGCGATGTAGTCGGGCGTGCCCTGGATGCGCTCCTTGACCGTGCCCACGGGGCACGACTGCCCGAGGTCGATCACCTTGACCGAGCCGTTCTCGCAGATGACGACGTTGTTGGGCTTCATGTCCGCGTGCACGAAGCCGCGCGAGTGCATGTGCGCCAGCCCGCGCGCCACCTGCCGGAAGATGTCCACCGCCTGCAGGATGGTCTCGGGCGGGCGCCGCTCGATGCTGATGCCGTCCACGTACTCCATGACGAGGAACAGCTCTTTGACGTTGATGATCGCCCGGCCCTTGATGCAGCGGACGACCTTGCGCAGCGCCGGGTGGTCGAGGCGCTCGGAGACCTTGGCCTCCGCCTCCGCCTGGTCGAGGAACCGCTGGTCCTTTGGCCCCGACTTCTCGACGTGCTTGAGCGCCCAGATCTGCTTGGTCTTGGGGTCCTGCACGAGGTAGATGATGGACGCGGCGCCCCGGCCGATCTCCGCGAGAACGTTGTACCCCGCGAGGCGGGTTCCGGGCTTGGCGCTCTGGACGTCTTTCACGCGTGCATGGGGTCGCGGGGCCGGGCCCCTGGTCAGGTTCCGCTCGGGATCTCCGGTCCCGATCGCTCCCCGTCGGGAACGTGGTCGCCGCGCGCCCGCCGTCAGGGTCGGGACGCGGGAGAGCAAAGGCAGATCACCTGCCCCCCTCCCCGGCGGGAGTATGGCCTTGATCGGTCAAAACTTCAACGCACCGCAGCCGCCGCCAGATCGGGGCTGATCACCCCGAGCGACGACAGGCGCTGGCGGAGCGAGGCGTCCTGGAACAGGCGCCCCGGGCTCGACGTCGGCGCGATCTGGCTGTGCAGAATCACGTCACGCTCCGCGATGCTGAACTCGCGGGACAACGCCGCGACCAGTTCCGACAGCCGGCGCATCTGGGCCTCGGTGAACGGCTTGCGGTCCCCGTCACCGATGAGGCAGATGCCGATGGAATGCAGGTTGTGCCACTCGCCCTCGGCGCCCATGGCGTGCGCGCCGGGCAGCTGGTCGAGCCAGCGGAAGCCCACGTACAACTCGCCGTCGCCCGAGCCGTTGCCGTTGCCGATCACGAAGTGGTAGCCCAGGCCCTTGAGGCGCTTCGCCTCGTGCGCCGCGGCCAGCAGTTCCGGCGACCCGTACGACGCGCCCGAGTGATGGATCACGATCCGCTTCCAAGCGTCCCTGTCGAGCGCCTGGCGGGTCGTGAACACGGTCTCCAGCGAGGCCGCCTCAGCCGCGCGAACGGGCGCCGCCAGCGCGATGCCGTCGGCCCGCGGCGCCGGGCGCCCGTCCAGCGCCAGCAGGGCGCCGCCCGTCGCCGTCATCGCCGCCAGGAGCGACAGCCAGACCACCTGCGCGCGACCCAGCCGCGACACGAGAGTGACGCTCGGAACCGGAAGCGCGGCATGATCGGCTTGCACTGGCACGTCCCTCGAAGGATACAACTCAATCCCGCACATCGGCCACTCCAACCCACAACCTTTCAAAAGAAGGCGCCGCGCGCGCACGACGCTCCGGCCGGGCGCGTCGTCACGACCGCGCAGCCTGCGCCGTGCCCGACGCCTCGCCCGATCCTGCCGTTCGGCCCGCGCGGCACCAACCACAATGGGCGCCCCACGGGGCCCGAGAACCGACGACGCGTGGCGCCCCCCGGCCCCCAGATCACCCCTTGGGCGTCAGCCTCGCACGGATGTTCGGCTTTTTGGCCCCGAATTCGTCCTCGATGTACTGCGGCGCGAACTGGTTCCGCACCGTGTCGAACCGGTCGAAGGGCGACCGCTCGTCCTCCGGGCTGAACAGCGGCTTCGAACACCCAGCCAGCAGCGCGCACGCCGCCACGCCCAGCCCGGCGACCACGCCGACCGCGCGCGCCGGCCGAGAGCGCAACGCTGTGGGGCGCCCTCCCGGCCTCACCGGCTCACCAGCCTCTCGGCCTTGTGCACGATCCCCGTGATCGGGTCCAGCAGCTCCACCCGGATCACCACGCTCGAGCCCTCCGGCAGCGTGCCCGCGTCGGGCAACGCCATGGTCACCAGATAGTGCGTGCCCAGCAGCGAGGACCGATAGGCCTCGCGCAGCTCGACTGGGGTCAGCGTCTTCGGGCCGACCACCACCGGGGCGGGCGTCGGGACCGGGGCGGGGGCCGGCTTGCCCTTCTTGGGCGTCTCCTTGGGCGGGCTGGGGGGAAGCGCCGTGGCTTCCACAGTCAGCCGCCCGGGGACTTGGACGAACCGCTGGCGCCCGTCGAAGGGCTTCACGTAGACGTCCACCGAATCCAGCCTGCCGTCGCCATCGGCGTCGGCCAGCCCGCTGAACCGGTCGATCGCCACGCCGGCGCACCGGGGCAGCGCCTCGAGCGTCTGGCCCTCCAGCAGGGTGTCCGCGGAGCGCACGGCCTCGGTCAGTTTCGACTCCGCTTCGGTGGCCCGGGCGAGGGCGGCGTCGCGCTCGCCCTCGAGTTCGGCGACGCGCCGGCGCAGGGCGTCGTTGTCGTTCTCGAAGTTCTTGGGCCCGCCGCAGCCGGCGAGGGACGCGGCGAGCGCGAGGCACAGCCAGGCCAGGGGCGCGGTGCGTGTCGCTCGGTCCGTCCGCTTCACGCGCGCATCATAGATCGTTGCGCTCGCCCGCGGGCCGAGGGAGGGAGGGCATGGTGGTGAGGACCCGGTCGATCAGGCCGTAGTCCACCATCTCCCGGTCGTCCAGCCACTTGTTGCGGTCGCAGTCGCGCTCGATCTGCTCGGTGGTCTTGCCCGTGGCGTGCGAGTAGATCTTGTAGAGCCGCTCGCGCAGCCGGATCATCTCCCGCGCCTCGATCTCCAGGTCCGTCGCCTGCCCCTCGAGCACGCCGCCGATCAGCGGCTGGTGCATCAGGTTCCGGGCGTTGGTCAGGGCGAACCGCTTGCCCTTGGCCCCGGCGCACGCGAGGAGGGAGCCCATGCTGGCCGCCTGCCCGATGATGTACGTCGCCACGTCGGGCTGGATGAAGTTCATCGTGTCGAGCACGCCCAGGCCGGCCGTGACCGACCCGCCGGGCGAGTTGATGTAGAAGTGAATGTCGCTCTTGGGGTCCTCGTTGGCGAGGAAGAGCATCTGCGCGACGATCAGGTTGGCGCTGTCGTCGTCCACGGGGCCGCCGAGGAAGATGATGCGGTCCTTCAGCAGGCGCGAGTAGATGTCGTACGCCCGCTCGCCGCGCCCGGTCTTCTCGATCACGATCGGAACAAGTGTGGACATCTGCTTCGCCTCATCGCGCCTCATCGGCGCCGCCTCGTCTCAGTGCCTCGCTGCCTCTGTGCCTTGATGCCTCGCTGCCTCGATGCCTACTTCTTCTCAGCCTTGTTCTGCTCGATCACCTCGTCCACCAGCCCGTAGTCCCGGGCCTCGGGCGCGGAGAAGTACTTGTCCCGCTCCGAGTCGCGGCGCACGTTCTCGAGCGACTGCCCGGTGTGCTTCGAGATGATCTCGATGAGTTCCTTCTTGGACTTGATGATCTGCTCGGCCTGGATCCTGATGTCCTCCGTCGGGCCGGTCACGCCGCCGTAGGGCTGATGGATCATCACCTTCGCGTGGGGCAGGATGAACCGCTTGCCCTTGGCGCCGGACGTCAGCAGCAGCGCCGCGCCGGAGTACGCCCTGCCCATGCAGTAGGTCGCGACGTCCGCGCTCAGGAAGCGCATCGTGTCGTAGATCGCAAGAGTGTCGTCCACCGCCCCGCCGGGGGAGTTGATGTAGAAATTGATGTCCTGCCCCCGCTTCTGGTTCTCGAGGTACAGCATCTGCATCATCACCCTCGCCGCGGTGGCGTGGTTGATCTCCCCGATCAGGAAGACGACCCGGTTCTCGAGCAGCAGCTCGTCGATCGTCATCTCACGCGTTCGCTGGTACTGAATCGGCATGGACGCCATGGTTTCCTCGTGCTTGGCGGAGCGGCCCCGCCCGGCTGAGCCGGGCCGTCCGGATCGATCCTAGGTTCGGCCTACGTCCCAAAAGCATGCAATCCCGGCGCCGCCCGCCCCGATTGCCGCGCGATCCCGCCTCCCGTACCATCGACCCCTTCCCCCCACCGGGCGGGAAGCCC
>CAYVSR010000059.1:0-10291 GCA_964453125.1 uncultured Phycisphaeraceae bacterium
GTCGAGGGGCAGGAACCGGAACGACTCGCCCAGCGGCTCGCGCGCGAGGGCGTCGGCGATCATGGCGCCGAGGATCGGACTGCGCTCCGTGGCGGTCACGCGGCAGCCGAACGACAGCACGATGGCCGAGTCGTGCAGCAGGCCGGCGGTCGCATCGAGAACGTGCACCGGCCGGCCGAGCGACTTGCGGAGACGCTCGACGCCGAGGGCGCGGGCCAGGGGTTGCTGGTAGTTCGCGCGTGCCGCGCTCAGGCGGCGCAGCGCGGCGGCGTCGACGAACACGGGGCCCGGCGCCGCCTCGCCCTTGGCGCGAGGCGTGTTGTCGCGCAGTTCGAGTCGCGACGGCGTGACGACCAGCAGCGTGGCGGGCGCCGAGCGAACGTCCGCGACGAGCGCCAGGCCCAGGCGCTCGGCCAGCGCCGCGGCGCGGGCGCGCTCGGACGGCTGCGAGGCGAGCACACCGATGGTCGCTGGCGTGGTTGGCGGGTGCATGCGTCGCTCGGGCAGCGCCGGCGCCGACGCGGGGTTCGCGCGGGGCGTCGGTGACGGATGCTACCGGCGCTCCGGGCGCGAGCGGCGCCGTGCGGGGCGTATAGTCCGCCCCATGCGGGTCGCCGTTGTGCAGCCATGGCTGGGCCACTACCGCACGCCGCTGTACGAACTGCTGGGCGCCCAGCCGGGTGTCGAACTCACGGTATTCGGGGCGTACGCCAAGCCGCCGGAGTGCGCCCCGGGCCCGGCGTCGTCGTACCGCTTCGAGGCGGAAGCGATCCGCGAGCGGCGCATCGGGCGTCGGATCAATCTGCGATACCAGCGAGCGCAGGTGGCGGCGATGGACCGCTCGAGGTTCGACCTCGTCGTGCTGACGTGGGACGTCTCGATCTGGAGCGTGTGGCGAGCCGTGCGCCGGGCGCGCCGGATCGGCATGCCGGTGATCCTGTGGGGGCACGGGTATTCGCTCCACGGCGGGGGGCTCCGCGACCACGTGCGCAACCTGCTTGGCCGGCGGGCAAGCGCGGTGATGGTCTATACCGAGAGCGGCCGGCGCAAGGTGGTGGACGAGTTCGGGTTCGATGCGTCGCGCGTGTTCGTGGCGCAGAACGCGATCGACCAGCGGCCCATCGGCGCGGCGCGCGAGCGCTGCCTTGCCAGGCCCGAAGCCCTCGCGGCGTTCCAGCGCGAGCGGGGCATCGATCCGGCGCAGACGATCATCCACGTGTCGCGGCTCATTCCGGAGAAGAACCCGGCGCCGCTGATCCGCGGGATGGCGCTGCTGCGCGAAACGCACCCGGGCGCGCGCCTCGTGCTGGTGGGCGACGGGCCGACGCGCCCCGAACTCGAGCGGCTCGCGCAGGACCTCGGCGTGGCAGGCTCGGTGATCTTCGCGGGGTCGATCTACGACGAGGACCGGCTGGCGCCGTGGATGCTGAGCGCGGCGCTCATGTGCTACCCCTTCAGCGCGGGGCTGAGCCTGCTGCACTCGTTCGGCTACGGGCTGCCGGTGGTGACCGGCGACCGGGAGGGCGCGCACAACCCCGAGATCGAGGCCATGCGCGACGGCGAGACGGGGCTGTTCTACCGCGTGGCGCGCACGCCCGCGGCGGAGGACGACCCGGCAAGCATCGAGGCCATGGTCAACGCCTGGCGCCGGATCATGGACGACCCCGGCCTGCGCGTCCGGCTCGCGGCGGGGGCGCTCCGCCAGGCGCAGGGGGTCTACACCATCGAGAACATGGCGCGGGGGTTCCTCGAGGCGCTGTCGGTCGGCGACGGCGTGCGCCGGACGCTCGCGGCCGCTCCGGCGCCGGTCGCATGAACGCGAAGAGGCGCCCGCGAACGACCGATATCATCGAGGCCCCGCGACCCCGCACCGCCCGGACGGCGTAGTGAGCACGATGCCCGAGACGATGGACCAGCCGCGCGTGAATCAGCCCGCCTCCGGAGGGGCCGGCGGCGCCGGCGCGCCCGGCGGGCGGCGGATCTTCCACACGCTCGACAAGGTGAACTTCCACCCGTACTCGGTGCGCGAGTACGCGCGCCGCTTCCTGTGGGACCTGACGCGAGCAACGCTGATCAAGTTTTCGTGGAAGCGTGCGGAGCGGTGGCGCCGGTTCTGGATCAACGCGTTCGGCGGCAGCGTGCCCAAGACGAGCTTCGTGCGTCGCCCGGCGCGGATCGTGCACCCCTGGCTGTTCAAGATGGGCGAGCACTCGTGCATCGCGGAGGACGCGGACATCTACAACCTGGGGCCGATCGAGATCGGGGACCACACGGTGATCTCGCAGAAGGCGTACCTGTGCGCAGGCACGCACGACTACCTCGACCCGACCCTGCCGCTGGTGCGCCCGACGATCCGCATCGGCAGCGGGGTGTGGGTGTGCGCGGGCGCGTTTATCGGGCCCGGGGTGACGGTGGGGGACAACTCGATCGTGGGGGCGTGCGCGGTGGTGACGCGGGACGTGCCCCCGGGTGTGATCGTCGCGGGGAACCCGGCGAAGGTGGTTCGCCCGCGCCCGATGCCCGGCATGGGCGACGGCGCCGCTGCGCCCGCGGGGGAGAGTCGGTAGCCTCGCACCGCCGATGAAGCGGGGCCGGCCGGCCCCCCGGCGCGGCGGAGGCCAGACGACACCACGTGCCCGATCAGGCGATCCAACACGGCGAATCGACCGCCGCCCCCGCACGCGGGGCGCCGGGGGTCAGCGCGCTGGTGCTGACGAAGAACGAGGAATCGAACATCGAGGGGTGCTTGCGCTCGCTGTCGTTCTGCGACGACATCGTGGTGCTCGACAGCCTCTCGACGGACCGGACGGTCGAGCTGGCGCGCCGCTTCCCGAACGTGCGGGTGTTCGAGCGGGCGTTCGACACCGAGTGGAAGCAGCGGAACCACGGCCTGCAGGAGCCGCAGTACCGCCACGCCTGGGTGTACGTCTGCGACGCGGACGAGCGCGTGCCGCCGGAACTGCGCGACGAGATCCTTCGGATCGCGGGGGGCGAGGACGGGGGTCACGCGGCGTTCCGGCTGCGCTACAAGAACATCTTCATGGGGCGCTGGATCAAGCGCTCCTCCTCGTACCCGGTGTGGCTGATCCGCCTGGTGCGCCCGGACCGGGTGCGCTACGAGCAGCGCGAGACGAACGTGCACCCGATCGTCGAGGGCACGATCGGGCAGATGCGCGAGCACTTCACGCACTACTCGTTCAACGCCGGGCTGCGCCGCTGGTTCGAGAAGCACAACTACTACAGCGACCGCGAGGCGATGGAGGCGGTGCGCGTCCGCAAGGCGGGGCTGCCGAGCCGGCGCCTGCTCCGCGACCCGGACCCGATCGTCCGCCGGCGCGCGGTGAAGAACCTCTCGTTCTTCCTGCGCGGTAGGGCGCTGTTCCGGTTCGTGAACGACTTCGTGCTGCGGCGCGGGTTCCTGGACGGGCTGGCCGGGCTGCACTACTGCGCCATGGTCGCGATGTACGAGTACTGGATCGAACTGAAGGTGGTGGAGATCGAGAAGCGGTGGCGCGAGCGGACGGACGCGACCGAGCGGCGCATGCTCTCGGTCCGCGCCGACGACCCCTCCGACCCGCTGGCCCAGCCGGCCAAGTCCCGGTCCGGCCTGCGCAAGGGCGTCCGGGCGCCGAAGATCGACGTGTTCATCCCCACGCTCAACGAGAGCGCCCACATCGCCGAGACGGTGGCCAACGCGCTGTCCGTCGGGCCGGTGTTCGTGCTCGACTCGTTCAGCAAGGACGGCACGCAGGACCTGGCGCGCGCCGCGGGCGCCACGGTCGTGGAGCACAAGTTCGAGACCTACTCGCGCCAGAAGAACTGGGGGCTCGACAACCTGCCCTTCACCGGCGACTGGGTGTTCATCCTCGACGCGGACGAGCGCATCACCCCGGCGTTGCGCGAGGAGATCCTGGGTCTGGCGTCCTCCAACACCACCACCGCGGGGTTCCTGGTCAATCGCGTGGTCATCTTCATGGGCCGGTCGATCTGGAACGGCGGGCTCTACCCCTCCTGGAACCTGCGGTTCTTCAAGCGCGGGCGCTGCCGCTACGAGGACCGCAGCGTGCACGAGCACATGGTGTGCGACGGGCCGACCGAACACCTGCGCAATCTCATGCTGCACCTGCGGCGCGAGTCCATCTCCGACTACCTGCTCAAGCACATCAAGTACGCGGACATGGAGAGCGACGAGTGGGTGAAACTGAAGACGGGTGAGGCGGGCTCGGCGCGCGCCGGCCGCCTGTTCAAGAACGTCCTGCGCCTGCGCATGAAGCTGCGGCGCGACGTGTGGCCGACCATCCCGGGCAGGCCCGTGGTGAGGTTCTTCTACATGTACCTCTTCCGCCTCGGCGTGCGCGACGGCGCCGCGGGCTGGCACCTGGCCTGCCTCATGGCGTCGTACGAGTACATGATCAGCCTGCTGTACCGCGACAAGATGCTTCGCCTCACGCACCCCGAGCGGGCCACCGGCAACGCTCCCGCCGAGGTCGCCCCCAGCGCCCGCGGCGCCTAGGCGGCTTCAGACAGATTCGATCACCCGGTCGAACGCCGGCAGCGTGACGAGGTCGCAGTACGCGTCATCGAACGCGCGACGGGCGCTGGCGCGCAGCCCCTCGAACGCCCCGCGACCGGCCGCCTTGTCCGCGATCATCGCTCGTATGAACGCGACGACCGAGGCGGCGTCCCCCTGGCGCACCGACACGCCGCAGGCGAACGTTCGCACGGCGTCGTCCACGTTCGAGGTCTCGGGCCCGATGTACACCACGGGCAGCGCCGCCGCGAGGTTCGAGTGCAGCTTGCTCGGCGACATGACGCCCAGGGCGATGTCGCGCAGCGTGATGAGCGAGCAGTCGGCGCAGGCCATCACGCCGGGCGTCTGGTCCTTGGGCACGTAGGCGTGCAGCACGATGTTCGTCAGCCCGCGCGCCGCCTTGGCCGCCTCCAGTTCCTTCCAGCGTGAGCCGCCACCGACGAACAGGAACGTGACGGGGTCGCTGCGCAGCGCATCCGCGGCGTCGAAGACCGTCTCGAACTGGTGCCCATACCCCGTGTTGCCCAGGTAGAGCAGCACGAAGCGGCCGTCGAGGTCCAGTTCCGTCGCCTTCGCCCAGCGGGGCGCGCCCGAAGACCGCGTTGCGTCGAGCGGGTTCGGGAAGAACGCGGCGTCCTCCCAGTTGGGGATGATTGTCGAGGGCAGTTCCGGCTTGTTGTCCGGGCCAATCGGCGCGTACTGCGAGAGCAGCAGGTCGTCCATCGCGGTGTCGAGCACGACGAGGTGGTCGATCTGCCGGAACAGGCGGCAGTTGAGCCAGCGCATGACGCGCGAGGGCAGGCTTCCCGGCTTGAGCACGCTCAGGCGCTCGGCGGCGTCTGGGTAGCAGTCCATGTTCCACAGGATCACCTTCGTGTTCCTGGCGCCGTGGAGCCACTTGTGCAGCACGGCGGCCCACGCGATGTATGGCGGCGTGGTGAGCGAGACGATCACGTCCTGCTGCGGCAGCGTGAGCAGGCGCCACGTGGCGAGGGCGTAGAACACCGCGTAGTCGGCGCAGCGCTTGAGGATGGACGACTTGCCGAGGCGGGGCGTCCAGACGCGGTGGATGCGCGGGTTGCCCTCGTCGGACTTCTTCTCGTCGGCGGAGGCGGGCACGTACCCGCCGCGCGAAGCGACGACGGTGACCGTGTCCCCCAGCGCCGCGCGCCGCTTCGCGAGCGACGCGGCGAGGTGGGCCGTGGGGCTGATGTCGGGGGTGTAGAACTGGTTGAGGATGGTGATTCGCATGGGGGGAAGAAGGCACGGAGGCACGGAGGCACGGAGGGACGGAGGCACGCAGGCACGTGGGCACGAAGGGGCAAGGGGACAAATGAAATCAGAAGCGTGCGTCGGCGGCGGTTCTGACCCTTCGTGCCTCCGTGCCTCCGGCCCTCCGTCCCTTCCCCCAATTACTTCCTGTGCAGATCGCTGACCACCTTCACCATCTCGTCGACGATCATCGGCAGGGTGTACTTGAACTTGTACGCGGGGTAGTGGGCGAAGAACTTCCGCATGTCGCTGTAGTAGCAGATGTGGTCGCCCACGCGGTTCTTGTCTGTGTACGTCAGCTTGGGCTTCTTCTTGGTGCGCTCGTAGATCATGTCCACGCACTCGGTGAGCGACGCGGCGTTGCCCTTGCAGCCGCCGAGGTTGTAGACCTCGCCCGGCCTGGGGTTCTGCGCGAACGCCCAGAAGGCGTTGATGACGTCGAACGAGTGGATCTGGTCGCGGACCTGCTTGCCCTTGTAGCCAAAGATGGTGTACGGCCCCTCGTTGAGCGCGACCATCACGAGGTAGTTGAGGAAGCCGTGGAGTTCGACGCCCGAGTGCGAGGGGCCGGTGAGGCACCCGCCGCGGAAGATGCCGGTCTTGAGGTTGATCCCGTCGTACTTGCCGTACTCCTGCGCGAGGATGTCGCCGGCGCACTTGGAGGCGCCGAAGAGGGAGTGCTTGGTCTGGTCGATCGAGAAGTCCTCGGCGATGCCGTGGAAGTACCGGGCGTCGTCGTAGTCGTAGCGGGTGGCGAGTTCCTTGAGCTTGATGAAGTTGGGCCCGTCGCCGTAGACCTTGTTGGTCGAGACGTGGATGAAGGGGGACTCGGGCGTATGCCGGCGCGTGGCCTCGAGCAGGTGCAGCGTGCCCAGCGCGTTGACCTCGAAGTCCTCGAAGGGCTTGGCGGCGGCGAGGTCGTGGCTGGGCTGGGCCGCGGCGTGGATGATGAGTTCCGGCTTGAGCGTCGAGAAGAGGCGCAGCACGTCGTCGCGGTTGCGGATGTCGAGTTCCGTGTGCTTGAAGCGCTTGCAGGTCTGCTCGAGGCGCTGGCGGTTCCAGGTGGTGTCGCCCTTGGGGCCGAAGAAGAACGCGCGCATGTTGTTGTCGACGCCCGTGACGTCGAAGCCCATCTTGTCGAAGAAGATGACCGCCTCGGAGCCGATGAGGCCGGAAGAACCGGTGACGAGCACGCGCATGAGAAGATCCTTTGCGGTCTGAGATCTTGGATCTGAGATTTGAGATCTCAGATCGGAGTGTCGGAGGCTGGAAACAGAATGCTGGAAACGGAACGCGGAACAGGGAAACTGAGGAGCGAAGCGGCGCCACGCCGCCATCGGGAACTACAGCATCGGGAAGTCGCGCGGCTCGCCTGAGCGCGGGGGTGTTCCCGGACGTGCGCGGGCCGCGTCCGAAGCCTTCCGTGGCGGGGGGCGGGATGGTAGCAGGGGGACGCGAAACGTTGGCGGAATCAGGCGGAAGACCTGCGCCCCGATCATCAGAGCGGGGAGCGGCAGCGACCGCACACCGGGCCCGCTGCGACTGCCTCATTCCGCCGCCCGCGGCGTGATCGTCGATGGTCCGCCCATCACGTGCCCGCCCATCACCGCGCCGGCGTGCGCCGTTGCTCCGGTCGCTTTCGCTTCCGGCTCTGCGTGTGGCGCTGTGACGCCGCTGGCATCGGGGTGGCATGCCCACGCCTTGGCGTGGGCATGATTGGGCGCACGCCAATCTCACGCGTTTGCGCATCATCGCTCGCTCAACCATGCCCACGAAGACGTGGGCATGCCACCCGGCGGTCTCCCGTGGCACGGACCTGCGAAGCAGGTCCGTGGTTCGCCGCCGATGTACACCCATCCCACGGACCTGCTCCGCAGGTCCGTGCCACGGGGGAGCCGATACATTCCTCGCATGCCCCCGCTCCCCGCCCGCCTCCATCTCGGCTGCGGCCTCAACGTCGTTGACGGCTGGCTCAACGTCGACGGCTCGTGGAACGCGTGGCTCGCGAACCACCCGCTGCTCCGCGACATCGCGAAGTGGTCGCGCCTGGCGCCGCGCAGCATGTTCGCGGTCGAGTTCCCCCGCGGCATCACCACGCTTGACGTCCGCAGGCGCCTGCCCTGGCCCGACGCCTCGTTCGACGCCGTGTACGCCTCGCACCTCCTCGAGCACCTCCACCACGAGGACGCGAAGCGCCTGCTGCGCGAGTGCCTGCGCGTGCTGCGCCCCGGCGGCGTGGCCCGCTTCGTCGTGCCCGACCTTCAAGCGATCTCGCGCGAGTACCTCGGCGTCGCGGCAGAGATCAGCCCCGGCGCGGGCGACGGCTTCGGCGCCCCCGGCCTCTCCGAGCACCGCCCCGAACTCGGCGCGCTCGCCCCCGCCGACCGCATGAACATCCGCCTCATGCTGCGCGAGCCCGCGCCCGTCCGCGGCTCGTGGCTCTACCGCGCCTACCGCGCCACCAGCGACTTCCACTCGCACAAGTGGATGTACGACGCCAAGAGCCTCACCCGCCACGTCGCCGAGGCCGGCTTCGAGGGCGCCGGCGAACGCGCGTTCAACCAGAGCGCCATCGAGGGCATCGAGAAAATCGAGATGGCCAGCAGGGTCTGCGGCGGGGTGGGTATCTGCATCGAAGGAGTGAGGCCCCGATAGGGCCGATATACTCCCCGCCCCTCTGGCCCGGCCCCGGCCGGCCCTCCTCGGAGCCACATGCCCACAGTCCGACGCATCCTGGTCACCGGCGGCGCCGGGTTCCTCGGCTCGCACCTCTGCGAGCGCCTGGTCGAGCGCGGGCACGACATCATCTGCCTCGACAACTTCTTCACCTCCCAGAAGTCCAACATCGAGCACCTGCTCGGCCGCTCCAACTTCGAACTCATCCGCCACGACGTCATCCACCCCCTCTGGCTCGAGGTGGACGAGATCTACAACCTCGCCTGCCCCGCCGCGCCCGGCCACTACCAGTACAACCCCATCAAGACCATGAAGACCAGCGTGATGGGCGCCATCAACGTGCTGGGCATGGCCAAGCGCTGCCGCGCCAAGGTGCTGCAGGCCAGCACCAGCGAGGTCTACGGCGACCCGGAAGTGCACCCGCAGCCCGAGACCTACAAGGGCAGCGTCAACACCCTCGGCCCCCGCGCCTGCTACGACGAGGGCAAGCGCGCCGCCGAGACGCTGTTCATGGACTACCACCGGTCCAACAGGGTGAACATCCGCATCGTGCGCATCTTCAACACCTACGGCCCGCGCATGCACCCCTACGACGGGCGCGTCGTCTCCAACTTCATCCGCCAGGCGCTCGCGAACGAGGACATCACCATCTACGGCGAGGGGTCGCAGACCCGCTCGTTCTGCTACCGCGACGACCTGGTCGACGGCATGATCCGCATGATGGACGGTCCGGACTCGTTTATCGGGCCCGTGAACATCGGCAACCCGGACGAGTTCACCATCAAGCAACTGGCCGAGGCGGTCATCCGGCTGACGGGCTCGAAGTCGAAGATGGTCTTCCGCCCCCTGCCGCAGGACGACCCCATGCAGCGCCAGCCCCGGATCGACCTGGCCCGGATCAACCTGGGCTGGGAGCCGAAGGTGAAGCTCGAGGAAGGGCTGAAAAAGACGATCGACTGGTTCAAGGGGGTCGACATGGCCAAGTTCCGCGCCCCCACGCCGAACTATTAGCCCCGGGCGGACGAAGTAGGGGGGCGGCGGGGAGGGGGGGCACTAGGCACTGGGCACTAGGCAACAGCAGAGCAAGACGGCGCCATTTGGCGGGAGTTGACGATGCGGCTGACAATGGTGGGCACCGGGTACGTGGGTCTCGTCACCGGCACGTGTTTTTCGAACACGGGCAACGACGTGATCTGTCTCGACGTGGACAAGCGCAAGATCGACACGCTGCTCAGCGGCGGCTGCCCCATCTTCGAGCCCGGGCTCACCGAGATGATGGCGCGCAACGTCGAGGCCGGGCGACTCGCCTTCACCACCGACCCCGTCAAGGCCTACACCGACGCCGAGATGATCTTCATCTGCGTCGGCACGCCCACCGGCGCCAACGGCGAGACGGACATGAAGTACGTCTGGTCCGCCGCGGACGACATCGGCAAGGCCATCAAGGCCGCCGGCCCGGGCGCCAAGCCCAAGGTCGTGGTCGTCAAGAGCACCGTGCCCGTCGGCACCACGCTCGCGGTGCGCGACCGCATCATCAAGATCGTCGGCGACCTCCCCTTCAGCGTGGCCAACAACCCCGAGTTCCTGAAGGAAGGCGCCGCTATCAACGACTTCAACAAGCCCGACCGCGTGGTGTGCGGCGTGGAGAACGAGGCGACCGGCGACAAGATGCGCGACCTCTACGACCCCTTCGTCCGCCAGGGGCACCCCATCTACATCATGGACATCCTGTCCAGCGAGATGGTCAAGTACGCCTCCAACAACTTCCTCGCCACCAAGATCTCCTTCATCAACGAGATGGCCAACCTCTGC
>CAYVSR010000060.1:0-5401 GCA_964453125.1 uncultured Phycisphaeraceae bacterium
CTTCGCTCACGAGCACCACACGAAGGCACCGGAGGGAGCGATCACCGGAGCCGGCGCAGGCGGCGTCGTCGGCGGCGCGCTGGGGTGGCTCGCAGGCATCGGTACGCTCGCCATCCCCGGCGTCGGTCCGTTCGTCGCCGCGGGTCCGATCATGGCCGCGCTCAGCGGCGCCGCGGTCGGCGCGGCGGTCGGCGGCCTCACCGGCACGCTCGTCGGCCTGGGCATCCCCGAGTACGAAGCCAAGATGTTCGAGGGCAAGATCAAGGGCGGAGCCGCGCTGATCTCCGTCCACGCAGAGAACGACGACGAGGTCACCAAGGCCAAGCGCGTCCTGAAGGACGGCGGCGGCGAGGACATCGGCACCGCGTCGGAAGCCTCCGTCACGACGCGTCCCGTCGGCCCGTCGCGCGTGACCACCATGTGACGAACCTGTGCGCCGGCGCCGCCGCCGGTGAAGATCTCGAGGGGAGAGCAAGCGCCCGGTCGGCCTCGCCGCCGATCGGGCGCCTTGTCATTGGGCCGCGCGCCCTCAATGAATAGCGCTTCACACCCCGTTCACCGCGCCCGCAGACCCCGGTGAGACGATTCTGTCGCGTTCTTCCGGGCGCCGCCCCGAGGCGCCGCTCCCACACCGACATCGCACCAGCCCTCAGGAGGCGACCCCCATGCGTGCCGCTCAGGACATCGCTCGTTCTTCTCCCACTCGCCTGGCGTGCCTCGGCCTGGCGCCGTTGCTCGTCGCTGCCCTCGCCGGCTGCGGCGAGAGCCGCATGACCATGGACAGCACGCTCCGCCTCGACGGGCCGATGCAGATCCAGATGGAGATGCGCGGCCCGACCATCCGCTACGAGGGCGTCTACATCTCCGACAAGCTGCTCGAGCGCGTCGACGTCGGCAAGACCACCACCGATTGGCTCATCGCCGTCTTCGGCGAGCCCACCCACAAGGCCACGCTCCGCGACTCGACCGAGATCTGGAAGTGGTCGTACCGCCCGCTCGAGCAGGAGGGGTCCGTCGTCTCCGTCTTCGGCGGCGGGTCGAAGGACGAGCCCAAGCAGCAGCCCTCGACCGCCTTTGTGCGCATTCGCGCCGAGCTCGTCATCGAGAAATGGCGCGACTGAACGGGGCGGCCGCCAGGCTGCGCCGCTCGTTCGCGCGCCGCGCATGTCTGTGCGCGCAATGAAAAGACCCCCCGCGCCCGTCTCGCGCGCGGAGGGTCCGAACGGGGATGTGCCTGGGGTCAGCGGGTGGTCGATCCCGCGGTCTGCCCGTACCCGCTTCGCTGCTTGTTGTTGGCGTCCGACGAGGAGCCCGAGGAGGCCGACGAACCGGTCGAGCCGGAGGTCGACTGCTTCGAGTCGCCCGAGTCGGAGCGGCGCGAATCGTCGGTGCGCTTGATGCGGAGCTGGTTGGTGACGTCCTTCACGCCCAGCACCGACTCGGCCAGCTGTTCGGCGCGGAACTTCTCGTCCCGCGTCCGCACCTCGCCGGTGAGGGTGACCTCGCCAGCGCTCACGGCGACCTCAAGATCGGTGGGGTCGATCTCCCACGACTGCATCAGGCGGTCGTTGACGTCCTCCTTGATGCGCTCGTCGGAGCGGGTGTAGCCCTTGGGCGAGCGACGCTTGGCGTTGCCCTGCTCGGCGGTGCGCCCGCCGGACCCGCCGAACGACTCGCCCGACCAGCCCTGCTGGCGCCCACCCCAGCTCGAGCCCGAGCCGCCGGTGTAGCCGCCAGCGCCCTGCTCGTCGTGCGCCCAGTCGCGGAAGGTGGGCTGCCCGAAGTCGGACTGGCCGTAGCCGTGCGACGAGCGTTGCTGCGTGCCGCCTTGGCCGTAGTTGCTCTGCCCGTAGCCCCGCTGCCCGGAGCCGCCCTGATCGTACTGGCCATAGTTGCCCTGACCGTACTGACCGTAGCCACCCTGGCCGTACTGCCCCTGCTGACCGGAGCCGCCTTGGCCATAGTTGCCCTGGCCATAGCCGCCTTGGCCGTAGTTCCCCTGGCCGGACTGCCCGTAGCTGGTCTGGCTGCCTTGGCCGTAGTTGCCTTGGCCGTAGCCGTAGTTGCCCTGGCCGCCCTGGCCGTAGCCGGAACCGCCCCGGCGCTGTCCCCAGCCATCGTGCTGACCACCGTACTGGCCGGCGTAGCCGCCCTGACCCGACTGGTAGCCGCGCTCTCGCTCGTAATCGCGGCGCATCCCCTGCTCGCGGTAGCCCTGCTGCGGGCCGGAGTCGGCGTAGCGCTGGCCGGTTCGCTGACGGTCGAGCCACGAGCCCTCCGCGCGGTCGTCGTCGATACCCCAGCCGGACTCGCCGGCGGCACGGGCCGGCTGGGCGCGGAACTCCTCGTAGCGGTCCCTGTAATCGTCCCCTGCATTCGAGAATCGGTTGCGGTGCATCGTGGCCTCCGTGTGCGGATCGCTCGGTGTGTCGCTCTGCCGGCGGAACTCCCCGTCCGGTCGCACACCAGTTGGCCGCGCGCCGCTGAGCGCCCGATGACAGAAGCGTGAACTTGCAGTCATGTGCGCACCGCGCCGCGCGGGCGCGCGAGTGAGCGCACGATCAGCGCCGCTTCACGCCCCCCTCACCGGGCGGCGCCATGGTCGTACGCACAGCAGAGTGCAACGCGTCGTGCGCCGACGCTCGGAGATTTCCACATGTCCAAGTCCTCTACCGCGCGCGGGCGCACACCCGCCACGCCCGTCCGCTTCGCCGTGGTCGGCGCAGGCCACATCGCCCAGCGCGCCGTCCTGCCCGCCTTCCGCAACACCGCGCGCGACGCGGTCCTCAGCGCCATCGTCAGCGGCACGGCGCGAAAGCGCGCCGAACTTGGCCGGCGCTACGGGGTGGACCGCACCTTCTCCTACGAACAGTTCCGCTGGGCGTGCCACGCCGACGTGTTCGACGCCGTGTACATCGCCCTCCCCAACGACATGCACCGCGAGTTCGCCGAGACCGCCGCGAGCGCCGGCGTGCACGTGCTGTGCGAGAAGCCGATGGCGCCCACGCCCCGCGACTGCGAGGCGATGATCCGCGCGGCGCGGGACGCCGACGTGCGCCTCATGATCGCGTACCGCCTGCACTTCGAGGCGTCGAACATGCGCGCGGTCGAGATCGTTCGTTCGGGACGGATCGGCCGGCCGCGCTTCTTCCACTCCGCCTTCAGCATGCAGGTGCGACCCGGCAACATCCGCGTCAGCGCGGCCCACGCCGGCGGGCCGCTCGCCGACCTGGGGGTCTATTGCATCAACGCCGCGCGATACCTCTTCGGGGCCAACCCACTGCGTGTCTCCGCCTCGGCGTCCATCGGCGCCGGGCCCCGGTTCGCCGAGGTGCACGAGGCCGTCAGCGCCACGCTCGAATTCCCGGACGACCGCCTCGCCTCGTTCACCTGCTCCTTCGGCGCCGCCGACACCTCGTGGCTCCAGGTCGTCGGCGAGAAGGGGGACGTGCGCATCGACAAGGCGTACGAGTACGAGGGAGAGCGGACGCTTCGCGTCACCATCGGCGGGCGCACCCGCGTCTCGACCTTCGCCCCCAGGGACCAGTTCGGCCCCGAACTCGTCTACTTCGCCCGCTGCGCGCGCGAGGAGCGGGACCCCGAGCCCGGCGGCGCCGAGGGCCTCGCCGACGTCCTCATCATGCAGGCCATCCAGAAGGCCGTGCGATCGGGCAAGCGCATCACCATCGGGCGCCTGCCCGACGACGCCCGCCCGGGGGCCTCGCAGGTGGTGGTGCGCCGGCCCGTCCGACCCCGAGCGCTGACGCTGGCCGCTTCGGCCCACGCGGAGTAACCGCCCGCGCCCGCGTCGCGCGACGTCCGCGCGGATTCGTGCGCCGGCGCGTGCCGCCGCAAAGGCAGGGCGTAGACTCCTATATGGGGCGGCGTGCGCCCCGCCGCCTCCCACGCCCGCATGAGCACGATCCCGACCAGCGCGCGACGGACGCCGCCCGAGCAGCCCCCGCTCGGCGCCGGCGACGACGAGACCCGGTCGCTCCTCGCCGCCATCGTCGAGTCGTCGGAAGACGCGATTATCAGCAAGGACCTCTCGGGCGTCGTCCGCTCCTGGAACCGGTCGGCCGAGCGGATCTTCGGCTACCGCTCCGACGAGATCATCGGCAGGCCGATCGCCCCGCTCATCCCGCCCGAGCGCCTCGACGAGGAGGGCTCGATCATCCGTCGCATCGCGCGCGGCGAGCGCATCGAGACGCTGGAGACGCAGCGCCTCACGAAGAACGGCCTCCGCATCGACGTCTCCGCGACCATCTCGCCCGTCCGCAATGCGGAGGGCTCGATCATCGGCGCCTCGGGCGTGCTGCGCGACATCACCCAGCGCAAGCGCGACGAGGCCGCCCTCCGTGACAGCGAGTCGCGCAAGTCCGCCATCCTCGAGTCCGCCCTCGACTGCATCGTCACCATGGACGAGGCCGGTCGCATCACCGAGTTCAACCCCGCGGCGGAGCGCACCTTCGGCTGGCCCCGCGAACGCGTCCTCGGGCGCACGGTCGCCGAGACGCTCATCCCCGAACGCTCTCGGGCGGCGCACACGTCGGGCCTCGCGCGCTTCCGCGAGACCGGCCAGCCCAGGGTCGTGGGGCGGCGCGTCGAACTCGATGCGCTCCGCGCCGACGGGTCCGAATTCCCGGTCGAACTCGCCGTCTCCGCCACGCGCCTCGAGAGCGGGGCTCTCGTCTACACCGCCTACCTCCGCGACATCACCGAGCGCCAGCGCGCAGAGGCAGAACTCCTCAAGGGTCGCGAGCGCCTCGAAACCGCCGTGCGCGAACGCACCGCCGAACTCGAAGACTCCCACCAGCGCCTCCGCATCAGCGAGCGGATGGCGGCGCTCGGCACGCTCTCCGCCGGCATCGGCCACGACATGGGGAACCTGCTCCTGCCGCTGCGCATCCGCCTCGACGCCCTCGAGCGCACCGCGCTCACCCCCGAGCGAGTCGAGGACGTCGCCGCCATCCGGTCGTGCGCCGAGTACCTGCAGCGCCTCGCGAGCAGCCTCAGGCTCCTCGCCAGCGGCGCCGACTCCGACGGCGCCGGCGGGCCGACATCGTTCCTCCCCTGGTGGAACGTCGCCGAGCCGATGATCCGAACCTGCCTGCCGCGCGTGGTGCGCCTCGAGACCGACATCGACGCGCACACCCCGCCGGTCGCCCTCGCAGGCCACGAACTGACGCAATTGGTCTTCAACCTCGTGCAGAACGCTGGACACTCGTGCGCCGGGCGGCCCGACTCGGTCGTCCGATTGGAGGCGCGTCCCGACGGCGCCGACCGCGTCCTGCTCACCCTCACCGACAACGGCGCGGGCATGACCGAGGACGTCCGCGCCCGCTGCCTCGAGCCCTTCTTCACGACCCGCACTCGCGCCGTCTCCACCGGCCTGGGGCTC
>CAYVSR010000060.1:5411-10263 GCA_964453125.1 uncultured Phycisphaeraceae bacterium
GCATCGTCGAACGGGCGCACGGGCGCATGGAGATCGACTCCGCCCCGAACATGGGCGCTCGATTCTCCATCTCGCTGCCCGCCGTTCCCGCGCGGGCCCCCGCGCTCAGTGACCGCGCCGCCGCCTGGGTCTCGCTCACGGACCCACGCATCCGCTCGCTCGTCCTCGCCACCCTCAGCGCGCTCGGAATCCGCGCGGCGTTCGGCATCACCGACCCCACCGCATGGCTGCTGGTCTCCGATCCGGTCGCGACGCCTCCTGACGGAATTGAACGATTCCTGGGCTGCAACCCCGCCCGTCGCGCATTGATCTTCGGGGGAACGCGTTCCGAGCGCGTCACGCCGATCGAGCCGGGCGCGGGCATGGCGGGCATCCGCGAAGCGCTCCGGCTCGCGGTCGACGCGCACGCCAAGGAGTCGCGCGCCACGTGAGAGCCCTCGAGCGAGCCTCGCCGCAATGGACTTGGCCGTCTCGAATGCGCGCTTGAAGGGGGCTCGAATCCTAGGAATGCGGTCCGGTTGTCTTTGACGCCGCGCCGATCAGAAGTAAACTTGCCCCTGCTAAGTGACCCACGTGTGGGCGTCGGTCCTTCTCATGTCAGGCAAGTTCACGCCCTTGTCCCGGTATTTCCAATCCTCGGGTAGGCATATGGCGCGCGACGAGACGAAGCGGGCGATTCGGGTGCTCTGCGTGGACGATAACGACCGCCTCCGCGAGGCGTGGCGCCGTCTGCTGGACTTGCAGCCGGACTTCGAAGTCGTCGGTGCGCTCGATCGCGCCGACACGCTCCTCGAAGCGGCCGCGACGCTGGCGCCGCACGTGATCCTGCTCGACCTCACCATGGACGGCGAGAACGCGCTCGCGACGCTGGCCCGCCTGTTCCGCGCCCAACCGGGGGCCCGCTGCCTGATCTGCAGCGGCGAGAGCGACCCGCGGGTCATCGAGTCCGCGCTCGACGCGGGCGCCTGGGGCTTCGTGGGCAAGCACGAGGACCCCTCCCGCGTGGCGGACGCCATCCGGAAGGTCGCGCGCGGCGAGATGGTCATCCCGCAGAGCGTTGTGCTACGCCGCCCCATGGTCGGGGGCGCCTGAGCGTCGCGCTCACCCGCGGATGGGCTTGCGCGCCAAGGGGACGACCACGCGACCTGTCGGCGTGAGACCGCCGGCCTGCGGGCTCGAGGGGCGGGCCCCGGTCGGCGCCGGTTGCCCGGCGCCGGCGCCCTTGATGTCTCGCAGCAGACGTGTGTTGCCGCGGTCGTGCATGTCGTCCTGTTTCATGGATCCGTTCTCCGTCGCGCCGCGCATGCGTGGGCGCGCGCGATGCGCCGCGCGTCGTTCAGTTCTCCGCGCCCGCATTTGACTCCGACAGCTCGGTCAGCAGCTTGTCGGCCTCCTTCTCCTCGGCGAGCGTTTCCTCCAGGAGTTTCAGGTCTTCCGTTCGACCCAGGCGGCGCGCGAACGCGCACGCCGAGCCGTAGCCCGCGATCTCGTAGTGCTCCACCTTCTGCGCCGCGACGATGATCGCCGCGTCGCGGACGTCGTCGTCGTCCGTCTCGGCGTTCAGCGCCTCATCCCCCTCCGCGATCAGGCCCTTCATGGCCTCGCAGGTCTCGCCCGTCGCTCTCTCGCCCACTCCCTTGAGAATGGTCTCGAGCCGGGCCGCGTGCTCGCGAGTCTCCTCCAGGTGCGCCGTGAACGCATCGGCCAGCTCGACGCACGCGGCGTGCTCCGCCATCTTCGGCAGCGCCTTGATCAGCTGCGTCTCGGCGTTGTAGAGGTCCTTGAGTTCGTGCACGTACAGATCGGTCATCGTGTCGAGCTTTTTCATGGCTTTCCCTGTGGCTTTGTGCCGCCGGCCGCCGTCGCGGGCGGCCTGGGCGGCGTGTGGTGTCGGCTCGGAAGGGAGGCGTGGGGGGGGGGGGGCGCCGGCCCCCCCCCCCCCCCCCGGGGGGCACCGGAAACCGCGGGGGGGGGGGGGGGCGCCCGCCCGCGCCGCACGCTCCGAAGTTGTCTCGCTGCAAGCCGTGGATGTGAGAGGCCGGCCGCCGCGAGAACGCGAGCGCCGTCAGGCGCTCCCAATGGCGGTGCGCCCCCGCGTGGGGGGCGACCGCCGAGCGTGGTGATTCGTCTACAGCGGCATGTCGCGGGTGGAGTCCTCGTCCGCGCCGCCGCACCCGCAGCCCTTCTTCTGGATCGATTCCGCGGTGTGCGCGCCGGTGGCGACGGGCGCCAGGCGCGCGTCGCTGTCGGGGCTCGCGCCGGTCTCGGCGCGCCGGCGAGCGTCGGCCTCCGCTCGCTCGTCGCGGGGTTCGGTCTTTCGCGGCTGGGGTGGCCTGATGCTCATGGCTTCATCGCTCCTTCCATGGCGCCGGCCCACGCCGCGCCCGAATCAGTCAGATTTTTTGCTCCCGCGCTGATGCGCCGATGAATCGCGCGTGAATCCGGCGTCATCCGCCGGGGCGCGACGCATGCGGCGCCCGTTCAGCCCGCGTGGAGGCGTTCGGGCGTAGCGGGACGCAGGCCGAGTCGAATCAGCATCCGCGCCGCCTCCTCCAGTTCCGACGCCGTGAAGACCCCGGGGGGCGTGGTCCGGTCCGCGACCGGCGGCTCGAGCTGCACGACGATCTTGGAGCGGGCGCCCTCGGGCGACGCCAGCGCGGCGAGGAGCGCGTCGGCCGCGTCGCAGAGCCTCTGGTGATCGATCCTGCCTGCGAATGTCGACATGGTCTCAGGTCCTCTCCATCGCGGCGCGCGGCGATTGACGCCGCGCGCCCGAACGCCTCTCCGGTCAGCGGTTGTCCCACGCGGGTCGCTCGCCGTCCCACGTGCGCAGCGCCACTCCCTCGTGCTCGCCCGATCGGGCGATCCAGTAGGGCTTGTCGTTGATGCGCACGCGACGCACCTCGAGCGTCACCGGCCCGCCCTGCTTCCAGGCGTAGGACTGGCGCGCCATGTACCACGTCGGTCCGACGATCACCGTCTCTTCGCCGTCGCTCGTCTTGACGACCACCGCCTGCGCCGCGGGGACGCCGTGATCGAACGCGATCGTGCGGGAACTCACCACCGTCCCGCGCAGCGTCCGATCCGTCGACGCGTCCATCGACGCGAGGATCGGGCCGTCCTTGCGCCACGCGGCGTTGGTGTCGGGCCCGCCGCTGATCGGCTCGTGCTCGCGCGTCGTCGCGCGTCGCCGCTCGGGGGGCGAGACCTGGTACGCCCGGTAGGCCCCCTCGGCCTGCGAGCCGGTGTTCATCGTCGCGAGTTCCGACGGCGTCTCCGGGCTGGCGAGCGCCATCTCCTTCGAGGTGTCGATGCGCACCGTGCCGTCCGCCGCGACCGACACGATGGACCACGGCACGAGGCGCTTGGTGTCGGCGATGCCGAGGAAGTTCTCGTTGGGATCGAGGGAGACGAACTCGACCCAGCCGCTCTCGCGGTTGGCGATGAGGTCGTCCACCTTGCCGCACTCGGCGCCGTGGCAGTTCGCTTTCGCGCCGCGGAGCGTGCTCGCGAGCGCGAAGCGCCACCCGGCGCTCGCGTACGTCTTGCCGGATGACTCCACCGAGCGCATGGACCAGAGCGGCGCGCCCTCCTTGTCGCGGAACGCGAGGCGCCGGTCGCCGGACTCGATGCGGGACGCGACGCGGACGTCGTCACGCGGGAGCGCGTAGGTCTCGACGACCACCTTGTCGCCGCGCGTCGGGTGGAACGCCCCGCCCGAGACGTACCACGAGGGGCCGAGCGTGACGCGCCGCTCGCCGGCGCCGGTGTCGACGACCAGGACGGTGTGCTCGACGCCGTTCATGTCCACGCGGTCGACGCGCTTGACCTGTCCCTCGACGCGTTCGCGCTTCGAATCCTTGAACGCCCCGGCGTACGGGTCGGTGTACGCGGTGCTTTCGCCGCTCAGGCGCTCGTACAGCGGCGAGCCCTTGTCCCTCGACTCCAGCATGGCCGACCACTCGTCGGCGTTGAACTCGGGGAACTGCGCCAGCTGTTCCTTCGTGGCCGACAGGCGGAACTTCTCGTCCGCGCTGTTCCACTCGAAGGCCTCGTACGGCACGGCGATGGACTTGCCGCCCATGCCCAGCACGGCGCCCGTCTTGGCGACGACGTACGCGATTCGCCCGGAGCCGCGGTCGATGATGAGGTCGGTGGCGCCGGCGACCTTGTCGCGCCCGTCGGCGCCGACGATGTCGCGCGAGGCGAGCCACTTGGTGGATCGGAAGTCGGCGGGGCCGGCGTCGCGACGCGCGTCCTTCGAGCGGGCGTCGGCGTCGTGGCGCGGCGCGGGCGCCTGCTTGCTGTCGGGCCGGTCCGCGCTGTTCTGGGCGAGCGAAGCCGGCGCGCCCGCGAGGAGCGCGATGGCGGCGGCGGCGCGCATGGTTCGGACGATCGTGGTTGAAGGCATGCGTGACTCCTCGTGTGTGCGTCGCGAGGCCCGGCGCCTCGGTCGTACACGAATGTTCGCTCCCGCCGACCCAACGCCGATGAACGGCTCCTAAAAGGCGCTTCATACTGCACAAAGCGCGGCGCGCGCCCCGAATTGTCATTGAACCGGCCCCGGCGCCGCACGTATAGTGAGACCGCGGCACGCCGCCAGGCGAAGGAGACACCACGATGCGCGCGCTCGTAGTTGAAGACAATCCGAAGTTGGCGCAGGCGCTGCAGCAAGGGCTGCGCGAGCACGGCTTCGCCGCCGACGTCTCGAACACCGGCGCCGACGGCGAGGACCTCGCCGCCTCCGGCGTGTACGACCTCGTATTCCTCGATCTCATGCTTCCCGACCGCGACGGCGTCGTCGTCTGCCGCAACCTTCGCAGGCGCGGCGTCAAGTCCAAGGTCGTGATGC
>CAYVSR010000061.1:0-7773 GCA_964453125.1 uncultured Phycisphaeraceae bacterium
GCTTGTTCGGTTCGCGAGACCAGCGTCACCTGTTTCGCTTCGGCCATCGGGGCCAACGCTTCCGCCATGCTGCGCAGCCACGGCCCGACCGGCTGGGCCACGGGGCGGATCGCCAGAGGCGAGGTCGTGGCCAGCAGCGCGCCCAGCCACGACTCGAACCGGTCCACCGTGGTGATGATCCGGTCCTGGTTCTCGCGCAGCTCGGACCCTGTCGGCAGGTCGGCGCTCGAGACCTCCGCCAGAGCCCGGATGCCCGCCAGCGGGTTGCGGAGGTTGTGCGCCAGCCGGCGCACCATCTCGCCCACGGCGGCGAGGCGCTCGCGCGCCACGCGCTCGTCTTGCAGCGCCGCCACCATGCCGGCCATGTGGTTCACCTCGCGCCCCAGCAGCGTCAGCTCGTCGCTGGTTGGCGCGTCGGCACGTGCGGAGCGCGGCTCGGGAACACGGTGCGAGAAGTCGCCCTGCGCGATCCGCGTCGCCGCGAGGCGCAGCTCGCCCACCGGCGCCAGCACCCACGCGCGGATGCGCACTCCGGCGAAGACCGCCGCGACCAGCGCGACGGCGATGGCGAGCGCGAGCACGATGCGCACGATCCCGCGCAGCCCGGCGCCGTAGGCCGACGCCGTGGCGGCGTCGCGCAGCACGCCGGTCTCGGCGCGCTCGATGAGTTCGTGCACGATGAAGAGCTCGCGCGAGGCGGCGGCACGGGCGTCGGCGTCGGCGCCGTCCCACCAGCGTGCGGCGGCGGATTGGGACGTCTCGACGCGGTCCCGCATGTTCTGCCACGTGCTCAGGCCGGTCCGGGCGATGAACGCGTCGTTCGAGGCAAGAGCGTCGAAGCGCGAGCGGATGGCCTCGCCCAGCGCGCGGAACTGCTCGGGGGGAGAGCCCGTGCGCGCCTCCGACCCCTCGCCGGTCGTCTCGGGGATGACAAGCCCCGGCGCCTCGTCGCCCAGGATGAGGCGAGCCTGGGCCCACACGTCGCGCTTGGTGCGGTGCAGTTCGGTGAGGGCCGAGGTGATGCGCGCGAACGGGCGGGTGAGCTCGCGATCCAGCAGGCGGGCGGCCCACATCGACGCCGCCACGCTCACGCCCGTGGTCGTCGCCAGCAGGCCGAGCAGCAGGAGAAACTTGATTCGGAGGGACATGGGCGGGAGCGGCTCAATCCGTGGGCTGGAAGCCCCATCGCCAGCCGTTCGAGCCCAGGGGCGTCTTCGTGCGTTCGACGCGCCCGTCGATGAACGCGACGTTCATCTGGCCCGCGTGCCTGAGCGACGGGAACCAGTACCGATCGCCCGCGTACACGCCCGCGCTGTCGAGCGAGGGCGCGGAGAACACGGGCGCCACGCCGTTGACCGCGGCCTGGGCGCCGTCGCTGTCCCACAGCAGCGGGACGTCGCCGCGCCCGCGGATGGCGCTGGTGAGGTCGATCTCGAGCGCGAGCGGGCGCCGGTTGCGGATGATCTCGACGCGGTGGAGTCTCGAGTTGAACGCGTAGGAGACGCTGCCCGGCGGGTCGAGCGCGCCCTGGTCGCAGGGCCGGTCGCGACGGACGGTGAGCGGCCCGCGGACCTCGGCGCAGCGCATCGGGTTATCGCCCTCGGGCGTGGGGAGCGACGCGGCCATGGCCGAGGCGCCGTAGCGCCAGAACTCGTCGATGCCGTACTGCGATTCCTGGAAGGTGCGCAGCTTGAAGTGGCCTTCGGGCAGGTTGCGCGTGTCGTCGCCGCGGTCGCCGTGGATGTTGTCGTCGGCGAAGATCTGGAAGTCGTACGCGACGGAGCGCAGCGCCATGGTGCACTTGAACGACCGTGAGGAGCGCATCGCGTGCGTGAGCGCGCCGGCAAGCAGGCCGATCAGCAGCGCCACGATCGATACGACGACCAGCAGTTCGACGAGTGTGAACCCTCGCGCTCGCGACGCGAGCGGCGACAGTGCGCGCGGCGCCGCCCGTCGGGGACCGCCCGGCATCCGTCGCCTTGTCATGTCGGAGTCGCGCGTTCCTGGCACGGCCTCTCCCGCCGCCTCGATCCGGGTGCAACCACACCCCGAACTCTCGAGAGCTGCGTTCATCCTACCGGCGCAACAGGCCGGGGCAAGCCAACCATCGTCGATCCCCCCAAGTTCTCGGTCAACGGCGCTGGCGAAATTCCACCCGGCGCGGCTGCGCCTAACCGGGACATTCAGCACCGATTTGATTCCAGCGCCTTCCGGCGTGTCCCAGGGCCGTCCGCGTGTTGGCACAAGAGTTGTTTATCTCTCCTCTCGTCCGCCGCGACTGCTCCTCGACAGTGGGGGGGCCGGCGGCCTTGATTTGCCCCTTGTCCCCGAGCGGCGGTCCTCTCACTGTCGCTCGAACACACGCGTCCGGCCCTGCGCAAGCGGGGCTGGACGTTTTTTTGGGGGGCCGCGGGGGCCTGCTCGGGGGAGCGTCGTCGCGCTCGGACTGCGATCCGCCAGGCGGGTAGCATCGCCGATTCGGCGCGCCCGGAGGCGATGGAACGCCCCGACCGCCTCGAGGAGCCATCCGCCGCATGTCACTCGCCGCCCAGTCGCTCGCCAACGCCGCCCAGTTGCACCAGAGCGGCAGGCTCCGCGAGGCGGTGGAGGTCTACAAGTTCGCGCTTTCCCAGGCCAAGGGCGGCGAGGACCGGGCGCGCGTGCTGCACATGCTGGGGGTGGCGCTGGCGCAGCAGGGCAAGGTGGACGACGGCATCGGTCGCCTGCAAGAGGCTGTCGAGGAGGACCCGCAGCAGACGGGCTTCCGCGAGGAACTCGCCCTGATGTTCGCGCGGTTCGGTCGCCACGAGGAGTCGGTCGTCACGCTTGAAGAGGCGATCCGGATCCGGCCCGGCGCGTCGGGGGCGAGAGTCCACCTCGGCAACGAGCTGATGGCGCTGCGACGAGTGGACGACGCCCGGCGCGCGTTCGCCGAGGCCGCGGAGCGCGAGCCGACGAACGCGAACGCGCTGCACGCGCTGGGGTTTCTCGCCGAGCGCTTCGGCGACCTCGCGGAGGCCGGCTCGTTCGCGGAGCGCGCACTGCGCGCGAACCCGCGCCACGTCGAGGCGGGCATCTTGTGGGCGCGCGTGTGCCGGCGGCGCGGCGAGCACGCGGCGGCGCGGGCGATCCTCGAGCGCCTGCTCACCGGCGGGCTGCAGCTCAACGCGCGCGAGGGAGGGCGGGCGCTGGTCGAACTCGGCTTCGTGCTCGATGCGCTGGGCGACGAGAGCCGCGCGTTCGAGGCGTTCACGCAGGGCAAGCGGGCGCTGTTCTCGCTCATGGGCCCCCAGGCGCGAGACAAGAACCTCGCCACGCTCACCATCGACCGCTGCCGGCGCGTCGTCTCCGCCGAGCGAGTGGCCGGCTGGGCGGCGCCCGCGCCGGACGGGCTGGCGGCGCCGGTGTTCCTCGTCGGCTACCCGCGCTCGGGCACCACGCTGGTCGAGCAGATGCTCGGCGCCCACCCCGCGTTCGTGACCACCGGGGAGGACCCGATCCTGTACCGCGTGAAGGCGAAGATCCCCGCGATGATCGGCGCAGGCAGGGACTACCCCGAGGCGCTCGACGCCCTCACGCCCGAGCAGATCGGCCGGCTGCGCGCGATGTACTGGGAAGAGGCGAACGCCGCCATGGGCCCCGCGCTGGCGGGCAAGCGCCTCGTCGAGAAGCACCCGCTGGTGATCGTGGACCTGCCGCTGGTCCGTCGCCTGTTCCCCGAGTCGAAGGTCCTCGTCGTGCTGCGCGACCCGCGCGACGCGGTTCTCTCGTGCTTCATGCAGGACTTCGACCGCGGCACGCCGCACTTCTACGACCTTGGCTGGACAGCCGAGCACTACGACCTCGTGATGGACCTGTGGGCGCACTACAAGACGGCGCTGCCGGGCCTCTCGTTCCACGAGATGAAGTACGAGGACCTCTGCGCCGAGCCGGAGCCGAACGCGAAGAAGATGCTCGCGTTCCTGGGCGAGGCGTGGGACGACCGCACGCTCAAGTTCTTCGAGAAGGAGCGGCGCCGGTACGTCAGCACGCCCAGCTACGCGGACGTGCAGAAGCCGGTGTACACCGCGTCGGTCGGGCGCTGGCGCCGCTACCAGGCGGCGCTTGCGCCCGTCATGCCCCGCCTCGACCGCCACGTCGCGGCGATGGGCTACGACGCGGCGTGACCGTCTGCGTCAGCGCGCGACGGGCTGGCCCCACGCGCCGAGCACGATGTTGAGATCGGCGAAATCGACGTCCTCGTCGAAGTCCACGTCGCCGGGCGTGCCCAAACCGGTCTGCCCGAAGTAGCCGAGGACGAGATTGAGGTCGGAGAAGTCGACCACGCCGTCGTCGTCGGCGTCGCCGGTGACGAGCGCGACCGCGGCGGTGAGGAGGTCGCGCGTCCACAGTTCGGCGAGGCGCCTGTTGCCCCTGCCGTTGATGTGGTCGGAGTCGGTACGCAGGCCGTCGGCGTAGAGCTCCTCCTGCGATCCGAGGCGCGGGTCCATGAGCAGGCTGATCGCCACGACGCCGCGGAACGCGGCCTGCTGCAGGATGTACGCGTGCCAGTCGGAGTAGTCGCCGGAGCCCTGGGTCATGTCGCCCAGCCAGACGACCTCGGCGTCGGGCAGCGCCTGGCGGATCTGGTCGGTGAAGAGCGCCATGCCCTCGGGCGGGTTCTGCTGCTGGGCGAACATCTGGAGCCAGAGCGAGGGATTGAAGGTGCGCATCCAGCCGTGGATGGACCCGCCGAACGCGCGGGTGATCTGGTTGGTGTAGCCGTTGCCGGACCAGCCGGCGACGCCGACGACGAAGCCGTTGACGTTGGGGCGCCAGGCGGAGAGGCCGAAGAGCACGACGCCAGCGCCGCTGGTCTCATCGACCTGGAGTCGCAGGCCGCGCCACACCTCGGGGTCGCCCGCGCTGAGGCCGGGCATGGTGATGTCGATGGTCTGGAAGCCCCACATGCCGAAGCGGAGGGTGTTGCCGGCGCCGGGCGGCGCGCCGAACGGGTGCTCGAACGTGATCGACGTCTTGTCGGCGCCCGCGTCGTAGCGCATCGACGTGACCAGCGAGATCGAGCCATACTGCGAGTTGTCGATGTGGCAGGCGTCGCCGATCGAGAGCATGCCGGTGCGATCGCCTCGGATGCTGAACTTGTTGGGCGCCTCGACGAAATCGCCGGCGGTGGGATCGAACACGTGGCGCCAGGCCTCGGAGTCGAGCGGCTGGTGGAAAGTCGGCCCGGCGTCGGTCCCGAACTGACCCTGCCCGGTGAACTTGTTTGGCGTCCAGATCAGGCCAGAAGAGCCGGGGAATCGCAGCACGTGGGCCTGCAGCGTGAGTGGCGCGTCTGCGGTGATCAGCCCCTCGGGACGGCAGCGCAGGGTGTACTCGGCGCCGGGCTTCATGAGGTTGCCGTGGCCCGGCCCGCGACTGCCGCCGGCGTCGGTGCCCGTCCAGAAGCGCGCGAAGTCGGAGAGATAGACGTGCAGGATCTCGCCCTGCTGGTAGGCGCTGCCGAGGCTGGTGTCGAAGCCGAACCACGGGTTGGCGTAGATGTCGGGCCTGCGGTTCATGACGCCGGCGATCCACCCGGGGTGGAGGTCCATGAAGCCGTGGGCGTAGTTGCCGGGCGACCACCCGCTCGAGTCGTTGCCGCGCACCCCGCGGCTGTTGGCGCTGGTCATCACCTTCACGAGGCCGACGGGTCCGGTGGCGAGGCGGCGCGCCCGCGGCGAGACGCCGGACACGATGCGGTGCGGGGGCAGCACGTAGGAAGGGAAGGGCAGGGAGCGGACGAAGAACCCGTCGCGCGGGGCGTCGTCGTGGGAAGCGAAGATGTAGCCGTTCGCCGCCGTGACCTCGCGCACGACGTTGAAGAGCCCGCCGAGAACCTGCGAGTAGACCTCGACGTTGGTGGTCAGCACGGGCTGGCCGACAACGGCGGCGCGGAAGTAGGCGAAGACGGGCTCGGGCAGCGCACTGAACGGGCCGGCGCTCATGGAGTGGCCGATCATCCAGACGCAGCCGTCCTGCCCGTTCATGTGGCCGAGGTTGCGGTGGCTCCAGGGGCTCAGGTAGCCGCGGGCGCTCCAGACGTCGTCGAAATCGTTCACGTCGATGCGGTGGTTGCGGATGGCGACGAGCCCGGTGACGCCGAGGAGCGCCTCGTCGCCGTGCGCTGCGCGCCCGATGGCCAGGTCGCCCGCGAGCGGGCCGACGATGTACGAGCGCGGCGGGTTCGGCAGTTCTTCGATCGGCAGGTTGTTGAGCGGTCCCTCGGTGCGCGGTGGCAGGGGCGGGGCGCGCATCGGCTCGCCCGTCGTCGGGATGCCCGCCGTCCTGCCGCGCGAGTCGGACTGCACCCACAGCGCCACCAGCTGCTGCGGGCCGTGCAGGCTCACGCCGATGAGGTTCCACTCGTTGGGGGCGAGGGCCTGCGGCGCGATGGAGGCGATGGACGAGAACGCGCCGAACTGGCCGTGCACGCTGCCGATCACGGAGCCGTCGGGCATTGCCTGAACCTTGAGCACGCCCGGGGCCTCGAACACGTTGGCGAGGTTCGTCTGCCCCTGCGGCCAGACCCAGATGAACACGGTGAAGTCGTCCGTGGTCAGGGCACGGGGGACGCCCACGGCGGGCCCGGGCGGGATGCGGAGGGTGGCGTTGATGTCCTGCGTCTGGAACGCCGCGGGGGCGGGAGGGGCGACGACGAGCGCCAGCGCCGCCGCGAGCGCCCGCCCGATGGGGAAGCGCCGACAGAGGCCCGAGAACTTGTCCACCAATCTCGCCACGCCCTCTTCTCCTTGCGCCGACTCGCGTCGGCGGGCGAACACATCCGCCCCCAAGAATCGCCCCGTCGGGGGTCCGGGTCAATGGGCGCGGGCCGGAACGGTGAGGAATTGCTCGTTCTCGGGCGGGTTGGGAGGGGGAGGCGGCGTGGAAACGGCGCAAAAGAAAGACGCCCGGCGAGCGTCGCCGGGCGTCTCGTGTGAGGCGGGGGGTGGCGCTTCGCGTCAGCAGGAGACGCCGAAGTTGGCGAGCACGATGTTGAGGTCCGCGAAAGTGACCGAGCCGTCGCCGTTCACGTCGCCCGCGAGGCTGCCGACGGGGCCGGTCTGACCGAACTGGGCGAGGACGACGTTGAGGTCCGCGAAGTTGATGATGCGGTCGCCGTTGGTGTCGCCGGGGCAGGGCAGGAGGCAGGCGGAAATGCCGGAGATGTTGGTCTCGGCGAAGCCAGCGGGCTGACCGCCGCCGCCCGAGAGGCCGGTGAGGCCGTCGGGCGAGTCGATGCGCGTCCACGAGGTGCGGATCTTGCCGTCGAAGAACATCTCGATCTGGAACGTGTTGCGGCTGTTGGCGGCGGCCTCGGGGACGTCAACCCAGGACACGACGGCGCGGTCGGCGAGCTGCTTCCAGGAAACGGAGCCGAAGGTCTGCGGGTTGAGGGTGTCGAAGTTGCCCGAGATGCGGGGCTGGTTGAAGTGGTTTGCGAAGGATTCGGTGCCGGTGGTGTCGCCCGTGTTGAAGGTGATGTAGCCGTGGCGCCCGACGAAGAACGAGGCGTAGTTCACGCCGAAGAGCCGGACTTGCGCGCCGCCGCTGAGGGAGACGGGCTGGAACTGCGTGGTGGCGTTGAGGGTCAGCGTCGTGCCGCCGGTCGGGTCGGTGGGCAGGACGGTGATGGTGTCGAGGCAGGCGTTGTAGCCCGTGGTGGGGCCGGAGCCGGTCGGGGTGTACGTGACGGACTTGTTGTCGAGGTCGTTGGCGCTACCGGTCTCAAAG
>CAYVSR010000061.1:7783-10259 GCA_964453125.1 uncultured Phycisphaeraceae bacterium
GGGCATGGGCAGCGTGGTGAAGGAGTAGCACGTCCCGCCGCTGTTGTCGGTGACGGAGTTGCCCGCGGCGTCGGTGGCGGAGACGTTGAAGCGGTACGTCGTGGTGTGCGTGAGACCGCCGATGACGACGGAATGAGAGGTCGCGGCGCCGGGGCCGTTGGCGGTCGAGCCGAGCGAGGCGCACGAGGCGCCGTACGCGATGGAGCTGCTCGACGTCTCGTCGGTGGTGAAGGTGACGGTGGCGGAGGTTGCGGTGAGCGCGGCGACCTGCACGTTCGAGATCGCCGGGGCGACGCAGTCCATCGTCGCGGTGTCGGTGCGGACGATGTTGGAGCCCTGACTGCTGGAGGCGTCGAGGTAGGAGATGGTGACGGTGTCGGCGTGCACGGCCTGGATGCCGGCGCCGCTGACGGCGTCGCGGAGCATGATGGCGCCGGTGAAGGAGGCGGTGTTGACGCCGGTCTCGGTGAGATTGAGGGTCAGGCCGCCCGGCTCGGACGTGGAGGCCACGGTGACCTGCACGGTGTCGACGGCGCCGGGGTTGACGTCGAGGTCGCAGTCAACGACGGAGAGGTTGGCGAGGGAGTTGCAGCGGTAGACCTGCTTGTCGAGCGATGCGACGCCGTCGGTCGAGCAGTTGACCAGCAGGGGGCTGGCCATGAGGGAGAACTTCTGGGGGCCGCTGGGCACGTTGAAGCCGTGCACCTCGACGCGCCACACGCCCGTGGCGGGGCTGGCCACCGAGACCTGCTCGATGTTGTTGAGGTGGTCTTCCTGCGTCTGCGTCGCGAGCGCGGCGGGAGAGGCGGGGTTGAGCGTCCACGGGAAGACGCGGTTGTTGCTGGGGTCGAAGACGCGGAGGTCGAGGTCGTTGACCAGCGCGGGGCTGACCAGCGGGGCGCCGGCGACGTCGTCCCACGCGATGGTGACCTTGAGTTCGGTGTCGCCGGGGCCGACGACGACGAGCAGGCTGCGGACCGCGCCGGTTCCCGAGATCGTGCCCTCGACGAAGTTGCCCGTGCGCATGTGGTCGACGGCGTTTTGGACCCGCGCCGATCCGTAACCCGCCTGGTAGTCCGGCCCGGCGTTCAGGACGTCCTGCGCGGTGTGGCAGTAGAGCGCCTTGAAGGTGGAGGGCAGGGGGTCGGGCGCGCCGGAGTGACTGGCGCGGTAGTCCTGCATGATCAGCGCCGAGAGGCCGGTGAGCGTGGGCGTGGCCATCGACGTGCCGCAGAGGTTGGAATACGCGGTGTCGCCGCTGGAGGTGGTGGAACGGATGTCGTCGTCGGGCCCTGCGGCGTCGGGGCCGGACTGGCAGCCGGGGCCGGCGATGTCGGGCTTGAGGCGGCCATCGTCAACGGGCCCCCACGAGGAGAAGGTGGTCATCGAGTCGTCGTTAGAGTTGAGCGCGGCGACGACGATGGAGTTCTTGTTGCCCGAGGGGGGGCCGACCGTGCGATAGCCCGTGCCGCCGCCGATTCCGAGACACCGGGTGGACTGGCGCTCGTTGCCGGCGGCCCAGTGGATGACGATGGGCGCGCCGAGGTTGCCGCGGACGGCGTTGTCGATCGCGATGTCCATGTTGTGGTAATCGCCGTACCAGTTGCAGTCGAAGCCATTGGTGGCGACGTTGGTGCCGATCGAATTGTTGGCGAGCACGCAGCCGAACTGGGTGATGGCCTGGCCGTAGTCGGTGGGGAAATCGAGCGGGTTCGAGTAGAGCCAGCCCGAGGCCGCCGTGCTGGCGCCGTAGTTGTTCACGGTGACACCCGGGGCCATGCCGCGGTGCTGGCCGGCGCTGGCGGCGCCGGAGCCGCCGATGGTGCCCGAGACGTGCGTGGCGTGACCGGAGGTCGTGGAGGTGTCGCGGTTGGTCATGCGCCCGCCGAAGTCCTGGTGCGTCGTGCGGACGGTGCCGCCGTCGTACACCATGACGTTCACGCCGGCGCCGTTGAGGCCGTACGGCGCCGCCTGGACCTGATCGGCCTGCGTGCGGAGACGGTTGGACGCGTTGGTCTCACCCATCGCGAAGAGCGCGGGCTCGATCCACATGGCCTTCTCGTGGGCGGCCACATCGCGCAGGCGCGACATGGGGATCTCGAGCGTCACCGAGTTGGTGAGCGGGATGACGGAGACGACGGTCGCGCCCGCCGCCGCGGCGATCTCGCGCCCAGCGGCCTCGAGGTCGAGGTCCGCGTGGGGGTAGAGGTGGGCGACGAAGACGGGGTCGGAGGGGGCGTTGGGCTCGCCGGCATTGGCGTCCGCCACGACGGCCCACGTCGGCGCCTGACCGACGAGGAGTTGCGGGTGCAACTTCCAGTTGGGCTGGATGGCGCGGACGGACTCGAGCGTGCCCTCTGCGAGCACGCCGGCGGAGTTCGCGTCCGGGGCGAGCACGCCGAAGAATGCGTTGTCCGCGAGGTATGTGTGCAGGGTGAGGCCGGAAGCCTTGAGGGCCTCGCGCTTCGCTTCGGTG
>CAYVSR010000062.1:0-10166 GCA_964453125.1 uncultured Phycisphaeraceae bacterium
GTCTTCAAGCTCGAGCAGACCTTCGGGTTCAAGATCGCCCAGGGCGAGCTGTTCCCCGACAACGTCGCCCAGGACGCCCGCTACGTGAAGGACGGGCGCGTGACGCCCGAGGGCATCGCGGCGCTCAAGCAGCGCCTGCCGCACGCCGACTTCGCCCGCTTCGAGAAGAACCCGGAGGTCATGAAGGTGGCCGAGGTCTTCACGGTGGACGCGGTGGTGAACTTCGTGATGGCCAAGCTCGGGGCGACAGCCGGGGCGCGCTGAGCGCCGCCCGAGGCGCCGAGACCGGCCATGCACTGGATGTGGGTCGATCGAATCCTTGAGCTGGTCCCCGGCGAGCGCATCGTCGCGATCAAGAACGTCGCGATGTCCGAGGACCACATGCATGATCACTTCGTCGCCGAGCCCGCGCGCCGGCTCGGGGCGCTGCCGGTCATGCCATCGTCTCTCGTGCTCGAAGGAATGGCCCAGACGGCGGGCATCCTGGTCGGGCAGTGCTCCGCGTTCAAGGAGAAGGTCGTGCTCGCCAAGATCGGGCGCGCCGAACTCTCGCGCGACCCCGGGCCGGGCACGACCATCCGGTACACCGTCACGCTCGACCGCATCGACGTCGCCGGCGCATCCACCTCCGGGATCATCGAGGTCATGCACCACGGCTCGGCGGGCGGGGGAGTGAACGACCCGGGCAAGGGGGAGTTCTATCCCATCGGTCGCGCCGACATGATGTTCGCCCACGCCGACAACAACATGGCCGGCGTCGGCTTCCCCGAGCACAACTTCGTCTTCTCCGACGCGTTCCGGAACCTGCTGCGATCCAGCGGGATCGAGGCGAACTTCTAACTCTGCGGCTTCAACGCTCGGCCAGGCGACCGCGCGCGAGCCGCTCGAACAGCCCGCCGGGCGCGTCGCGCCCAGTCCACGCCCTGAACTGCGCCGCGGCCTGCGCTGCGAACATCGACACCCCGTCCACCGTCGGCAGGTTGCGCTCCAGCGCGCTCACGAGAAGCGGCGTGCGCACGGGGTTGTAGACCGTGTCCATCACCACCGTGCCCGGCGCGGCGCCGTCCAGTTCCTCCGCGGGCAACGGGCTCTCGCCCTCGTGCCCGCCCTCGCGCATGCCGAGCGGCGTGCAGTTCACGAACGCCTCGCAGCACGAGCCGCAGCGCTTCTCCCACGGCGCGGCGACGATCTTCCCGCCCGTGTCCTTCGCCGCCTCACCCATCGCTACGCGCACGCGATCGGCAAGCCGCTGGGCGCGCTCCATCGTTCGGTTGTGCACGACGACCGTCGCGCCCTCGTCCACCAGCGCCGTGGCGATCGCCGCCGCTGCGCCGCCCGCTCCCAAGATCGCAACCCGCTTCCCCTTGAGCCAGCCCATCGCGCGGCGCAGGCAGTCCGCGCCGGCCGGCGCATCCGTGTTGCTCACACGGACCGCGCGCACACGCGAGCCGGCGCCGGCGGTCGCTTCTCGCTCCACCACCAGCGTGTTCGCGGCGCCGATGCGCCCCGCGAGCGGCTCAACCCCCCACCCCTGCTCCTGCGCCAGGCGCAGCAGGTGCTCCTTGTGCGGGATGGTGACGCTGGCGCCGCAGAAACCGAGGCGCGCATGGTCGAGCAGGGCGAGCATCGTGGCCTTGAAGTGCTCCCACTCCGGGGGGATGGGCAGGGGCAGATACACGCCATCGAACTCGACGCCGGGCTCGTGGAAGCCGGTGTTGTGCAGGAGGGGCGAGAGGCTCTGCGCGACGGGCCAGCCGACCACGCCGTAGACCCGCGTGGAGGCGCCGATCGCGCGGAAGCGGTACAGGTTCAGGAGTTCGTCGACCGTGGGCTGTCCCGGCGCCGTGGTGGACTCGGGGCGCAGGCTCGCGAACGTGAGAAAGCCGCCGAACTTGGGCGCGAGCACGCGCGACATCAGCCCCGCTTCGCCCATGGCCAAGGCGATCGTCGGCCGGTCGCGCTCTGCGAGAAGGTCGAAGAGTTCGAGATTGTCGCGGAGGGAGCGGGCCCGGAAGGCGATCTTGTGCACCGCCACGGCGCCGGGCTGGTCGGCGCCGGGCCCCGGCTCGGCGCGCATCGCGCCCACCTTGCGCATGAGGTCCGCCGGGCGGCCGCCGAAGTCGTGAAACGAGACGATCAGCGACGTCGTGAGGTCGCGCAGGGCGCCGGGGTTTGCGACCGCGAGGTGAATCTTCTGGCGAACGTTCGCCGAGCGTGCGTACGTCTCGAGTTCGACATCCAGGAACCGCGGCGCCCCGCCCGCACCGGCGGTGGTCGGGGCGCCCATCGAGCCCAAACGCTCGAACAGCGCGATCCGGGCGGATTCCTCGCCGTCGTACTCGCCCCCTTCGCTCGCCGGCCGGCACGTCACGATGCAGGGCAGCGGGCTCTCGCGGCAGATGCGCTCGATGCGCTTGATCGAGAGTTCGCCGCCCGTCTCGTCGCCGGGGTCGAACAGGGTGTCGACGCGGAACTCGACGAGGTCGGCGCCCGCGGCCTTGGAGGCGCGCGCGTCGTCGAGAGCGGTCTCGACGGAATCGGCCAGGATGGGGACGCAGAGGAGGGTCACGTCGCGCCCAGTGTAGAGGAGCGGGTCGGACGACCGCCTGCTCTAGACGGCGAACTCGCCGTTCCCACTATGCTCAGAAGCATGACGCGAGCCCGCGCCACGTCGGTGGCCGTTGACCGCCTGCTCGAGCGAGCGAAGGCCGGCGATCATCACGCCGTGTACGACTTGGCCTGGGAATTCGCCGAAGGAATCGGACGAACTAAGGACCAGCGCAACGCGTTCCGCTGGTTCCTCGTGGCCGCTCAAGGTGGAGACTGGCGGGCCGCACATTCGGTGGCTCATCGCCTCATCCGCGGCGTGGGCGTACCAAAGAACGTGCGGGAAGGGCTCGCTTGGGAGCGGCGTGCCGCGGAAGCCGGCGACCCTATCGCAGTCTACAACGTGGGCTGGCGCTGCTTTCACGGAGAAGGAGTCCGGAAGGATTACGCGGCCGCCTTCAACTGGTTCACCCGCGCGGCAAGGAAGGGTGTCGCCGACGCGCACTCCTATGTTGGCGATATCCACCACCATGCGCTGGGAAGAAGGAAGGATCACCGGAAGGCGTTGCGCGCGTACCGGCGCGCATACGAGCTGGGAGCACGCGAGGACGCGACGAGCGTTGGCTTTATCCTGCACGAGGGTCTCGGATGCCGGAAGAACGCCGCGCAGGCTGTTCTCTGGTACCGCCGGGGGGCTCGCGCGGGGTGCCCACACGCGATGATGAATCTGGCGCTCTCCTATCGCGATGGCGACGGCGTAAAGGTGAACATGCCGCGTGCGAGGTCGTGGGCAGCGCGGGCCGAGGCGGCGGGACATCCGGACGCAAGTTCGCTGCGCAAGCGATTGCAAACCCAGTCACGTAAGGGCATCGCCGAGGCCTGATGGCGATCGCCGCCTCAGCACACCGTCCCGAACGCCCCCAGCACGATGTTCAGGTCCGCGAAGTTCACCACGCCGTCGTTGTTCACGTCGCCGGGCAGCCCGGTTCCCGCCTGCCCGAAGTTCCCCAGCACGATGTTCAGGTCGGCGAAGTTCACCACGCGGTCCCCGTTGACGTCGCCGATGCAGGGCGGCATGGTGAACAGCAGCGCGTTGGCCATGAGGCGGGCGCCGTCGGAGGTCTGGTCCCAGTAGCCGTCCGCGACGGCGTCCGAAACGGGGTGAAAGCCAAGTTCCACCACGCGCGGATTGGGGGCGAGGGCCACGAGCGTGTGACCGGTGTTCCACGTGGCGACCTTGACCGAGCCGGGCGTGATGTTCGTGTTCGTGGGCCGGTAGCCGCCCCATATGCCGCCGCCCTTGAAGAAGCCGACGCTGGTGCGGAAGGAGTTCACGCCGTTGAAGATGGGGTGGCCGGGAATGAGCACCTGGCCGAGTTGCCCAGTCCCCTGCGTGAAGTTGCCGTTCTGCGGGATGGCGATGTACGCGCCGCCCGGCCCGCCCGTCTGCCAGCGCCCCTGGAGGTACCGCGCGGCGTTCGTGCTGGTGTTCGAGAACACCGAGACCACCACGCCGCCGCCGGCGTCCACGTAATCGGCGAGCGCGGTGCCCATCGCGACGGCGTCGTCGAACGAGTCGTTGGACCACACGAGCACGGCGTCCCACTGGGCGAACTGCGCAGGGGTCGGCGTGCCGCCGGTCGGGTTGAACGCGGAGGCGTTGAAGATGCTGACGGAGCCAAACAGCCCGGTGGCGACGAGCTTGTCTCGCGCGTCCGTGAAGCGGGTGTTGTTCTCGGGGTTGGTGGTGTTCGACGCCGCGGCGACGATGGCGACGTTGGGCAGCGCGAGCGCGCCCGAGCCGACCGCGCCGAGCGCCGCAAGGCCGAGGCCGAGCGAGGTCATACCGTTCCGAATGGCGCGGGTCCGCATGGTGGGTCTCCTTGGGGCTCCAAGGTAGCACGCCCACTCGCTGGTGGAAGGGAAAATCCCGTGCCAATGGCTCAAGGACAGGGCGCTCCGAAGATGCTCAGGATGTTGTTGAGGTCCACAAAGTCGATCAGGCCGTCGGCATTGGTGTCCGTCGGGCACGGGTCGGGCGCGCCCACGGGGACCCGCTCGTACGCGCCCATGTCCACCACGGGAACGCCCCGAAGCCCGGTGTCGGGGGCGCCCGGGTCGTCGAAGAAGCGGGGCTTCAGCGCGAGGTCGCTGGCCACGCCCACTTCGGCGCACACGATGAGGCACGCGGGCGAATCGCCCGCGTCGGCGCAGGGTGAGCCGGCGCCGAGCGTGTAGTCCGCCGCGCCGAAGTCGGTGAACTGGGGATCGGCGTCGATATTCCCCTCGCCCGCGGCGCCGCCCTGCACGTTCGTATACGTCACGGTCGGCTTCAGGCTCATGCCGATCTGGCTCGGCGAGTTTCCCCACAGGATCGAGTTCGTGACCCGCACGACCGGCATCGGAGACGCGACCACGACCGGCCCGATGGCGCCGTTGGTCGCGGCGCCGCCGGAGGTGTTGCCGACGATCGTGCAGTTGACGACGCGGTGTGCGCCCTCGCCGAAGGCGATGGCCGAGCCCTCGCCGATGACAGTGTCGTTCGAGTCGAAGAGGCAGCCGAAGAACGTGGCGTCCACGCGGTACAGCCACGCGCCGCCGCCCTGGTTGGGCGCCGTGTTGCCGACGAACTCGCACCGCGAGAAGTGCGCGGTGAGCGGCTCGCTGATGGGGGTCGTGGTGTAGTACACCGCGCCGCCCTGGCCGGTGGCCGATGTCACCACGTTGTTCTCGAACCGACAGCGCTCGAAGAGCGAGCCGCCCGTCGGCACGTTCGCGCCGGTGTGGGCGATGTCAACGCCGGCGCCGGCGCCGCCGGCCCGATTGGACACGATGCGGCAGTCGCGCAGCGTCACGGGCACGCCCGGGCCGATGATCCCGGCGCCGAAGGAGTCGTACGACCCGACGTTCCCGTTCGCGTTGCCGCCGGTGATGGTGACGCCCTCGATGGTCGGCGCGGGGCCCGAGCCCGTGCCGATGCTGACAACGTGGAACGAGTTCTCGCCGACGTTGACGAAGCCGGGGAGATCGTTGCCGTTCAGATCGCCCGAGAGGATTGTTGGATACAGCGCGGGATCGCGAGCGTCCGGGTTGGCGCCGGCGAGCCCGGCGTACCCGCCGCGGACCACGCCTCCGTTGCACGGCACGATGAACGTCGCAGCGCGCGGCCCACCGGCGAAGGTGGGTCGGTACGTGCCCTGCGCGATGCGGATCTCATCGCCCGAAGCGAGCGGGAAGAGAATGCTCGGCGTCAGCGTGTTGAGCGCCGTGGCCCAGGACAATCCGTCGCCGCCGGCAGGCGCGGAGGCATCGACGTACCGCGTTGCGGCAGAGGCGGGGACGCTGGCGAGCAGCGCGCAGATCGCGAGCACGGCGGGTCGAGCGAGCGAGCGCGGGAGTGCGTGCGGTGACATGTCATCTCCTTTGCGGCGGCGACAGCGCGAGAGCATGCTCGCCGTGTGACGCGATCGACGGAAAGAGAATCCTGGCCCCAGGACCTCCACGGACGCGACCAGTCTACCCCCCTGTGCAAGCCCCCCCTCGGGAAGGCTGGGATCGGCCGGGTCAGTCTGTCAGGGGCAGGGCGTCGCGTAGAGGCTCAGGATCGCGTTGAGGTCGAGGAAATCGATCAGCCCGTCGCCGTTCGTGTCCGTGGGGCACGGGTCCGTGGGCGGCGCCGGGGCGAACTCGAAGCAGCCCATGTCCACCATCGGGCGGCCGGTGGGGCCGGTGTCGGGCGTCGCCGGGTCGTCGATGAACCGGGACCCGCCGGAGAAGTCACTCGAGATGATGAACACGGCGGCCTGCACCAGCGCGGCCTGCGTGCTGCCCGCGTCGATGCAGGGCGAGCCGGGCGCGAGGCGGTAGTCGGACGGCGGGCCGACAAGGAGCGGGTCGGTGTTGAGATTGCCCACGCCGGGCACGGGCGCGCTCTGGATGTCGCTGTACGTCGCGGAGAGGCCGGAGAACAGCGCGAAACCGAACGCTGCTGGCGCGTTCGCCCAGATCACGCTGTTGGCGATCGCAACGTTGCGCTGCAGGCCGACCTGAAGCGTCGCCCCGCCGATGGCGCCGTAGCCAGGCCCGGCGTTGGCGGTGTTGTCGGCGACGGTGCAGTTGACGACCTTGTGCTGGCCCGAGCCGAGCGCGAGCGCCGCGCCGTCGTGGGAGTTCGTCGTGTTGCCGCGGAAGAGGCAGTTGTAGAACGTGGCGTACGCCCGCTCGACCAGCGCGCCGCCGCCCTGGAAGGTGGCGGAGTTGTCGGCGAACTCGCAGTTGATGAAGAAGACGGTCAGATTGGTCGCGGCGGGGTTGGCGATGTAGTGCACGCCCCCACCCAGCGAGACGGCGTTGCCCGTGCAGCGGTTGCCGGCGAATCTGCAGTTTTCATAGCGCGAGCCGCCGAAGGGGATGTTGCCCCCTGCGTGCCCGGTGTACACGCCGCCGCCGGCGAAGGTGGCGTGGTTGTCGGTGACGATGCAGTTGCGCAGGGTCAGCGGGTCGCCGAACACACCGCCGCCGTAGTTGTCCACGGTCCCGCCGCCGTCGGCGTAGCCGGCGGTGATGGTGAAGCCGTCGATGGTGGGCAGCGGCCCGAGGCCGTAGCCGATGGTCAGCACGTGCCAGGAGTTGTCGGCGCGGGCGCCGAAGGCGGGGGCGTCGTCGGCGTTGAGATCGCCGGACAGGATGGTGGGGTAGAGCGCGGGGTCGCGCGTGTCGGGGTCGATCGCGCCGCCGCTGGCGTAGAAGCCGGCGTACCCGCCGTTCAGAGCGCCGCCGGTGCAGGGCGCGGTGAAGGTGGCCGCGCGGCTGCCCCCGGGCCCCGCGGGCTTGTAGACGCCCTGGGCGACGCGGTATTCATCACCGAAGCCGAACGGAAAGAGGAAGGGCGGGATGGCGCTGTAGGCGGTGGCCCACGAGAGCCCGTCGCCACCCGCTGGGGCGGCGGCATCGACGTACCGCGTGGCGGCGGCGGCGCTGTTCGCGACCACAAGTGAGGCGAGCACGAAAAGAAACACGCTGGGCAACGACGCGGGGATTGAACGGGTCATCTCTGCTCTCCTTCGAGAGAAGCAGGATACAGCATTTCGATGCCCCGACGTACGAAACCGACGCGATTTCCTGATGATGGTTGGCGCTTACACGCTCGACGCCGGCGCCGACACAGCCGTCGCGTCGCCGAATGCCTCGCCTTCCGGATACAGGCGCGCTTTCATGCCGCGATAGCCCTCGAAGAGCAGATACACCGGGAGCAGAACGAATCCGAGGAATCGGCACGCGAACTGCAGTTGATCGGGCGTCGCCGCAATGATTGAGATGAACGGCAACGCCGCGGCCATGCTCAGAACGAGGACGGCCACGCCGATCGCACGAAGTTCGAACCACGTCATCGGCGGCGAACGGATTGACGCTGCTTCCAGCGCGATCACCTCGGGCGCGATCTCAAGCCGAAACCGCCTGCGCGTTCGGCGCCTGACCAGCACACCCGCTGCGACGGCGAAGAGGACCACCGCTATCGCTGTGACGACCCACCCAATCGGCGACCCTGCCGCAAGCCAGAGGCGCGCGCCGATGGCGAGCATCATTGCGAATATCGCGATGTGGGCGCCGTAGAAGACCATCGCGCTGACCGGGCCAGCGGGGATGAAGCGCGGGCCGACGAACGGCGTATCGAGCGAGAACTGGCGCCGGACGGAGCGCACGACCCAGCCTCGAACAGGCGCGAGGGCTATCGCCTCCTGAAAGTCGCGCGCATCGATCGAACGCACGCCCTCTTGCTTCATGTCCGCGCGCAGGTATTCGACCGTAAACGTCGGCATGGTCGGTCCCCATTCGATGCTCCGCGCGACGCTTGGTCGTGCGGCTGTCCGGCTGGGACGATTCTACCCGGGGCTTTCAGAGTTCCGCCACTCTTTTTTCCGTCTCCATCCTCGTGAGCGCCGCGGCGAGTTCCTGCGTCTCTCCCGCGAGAAGTTCCTGCAGATTGAAGGCGCCGTTCAGCCGGTGATCGACGGCCTGGCCCTCCTTCCAGCGGTACGTGCGGATGCGCTCGGCGCGGTCGCCGGCGCCGATCTGGGCGGTCCTGGCCTTGGCGCGCTCCGCGTGCTTCTTCTCCATCTCGAGTTCGTAGAGGCGCGCCCGCAGTAGGCGCCAGGCCTTGTCGCGGTTCTGGCGCTGGCTCTTGCTCTCCTGCATCCGCACCTCGATGCCCGTGGGGATGTGAAGCAGTTTCACCGCCGTGGCCACCTTGTTGACGTTCTGCCCGCCCGGGCCCTGGGCGGTGGTGATGTCCTCGCGCACGTCTTCCGGGTTGATCTTGAGTTCGACCTCCTCCGGCTCGGGCAGCACGGCGACGGTGGCCGTGCTGGTGTGGATGCGCCCCTGCGTCTCCGTCGCCGGCACGCGCTTCACGCAGTGCGTGCCCGCCTCGTGCGCGAGTTCGGACCACACGCCCTCGCCCTGCACGTTGATCACGGCGCTCTTGAGCCCCCCCCCGCTGCCCGCCGCGGCGCCGCTGCCGCCCTCGCTGGCCTCGAGCGCCTCGAACGTCCAGCCCTTGCGCGCGGCCCACTTCTGATACATGCCCAGCAGGTCCGCCGCCCAGAGCGCGGCCTCGTCGCCGCCCACGCCCGCGCGGATCTCGAGCATCACGCTTCCGACCGCGCGGTCCTCGGCGCCCACCAGACGCTCGATGGCCGAGGCGCCCAGGCGCGCCGCGTCGGCCTCGAGTCGGTCGATCTCCTCGCGGGTCATCGCGGCCATCTCCGCGTCGACGGGGCCGGACTTCAGATCCGCCCGGAGGGCGTCGGCATCCGCGAGGGCCTTCTGGCGCCCGCGCCACTCGCGCGCCACGGGCTCGACGGCGGCGCGCTGAATGGAGAGTTCGCGCGTGCGCCGGAAGTCCGCCGCGACTTCGGGCGATTCGAGGTCGCGCAAGAGCGCATCGAACCGCGCCGCGACCTCGTCGAGTTTCGCGGCGACGTGCGCCGGGATAGCGATCGGCTGACTCATGAACGCGCGCTCCTGCCCAGCGGAGCCCCGAGCACAAGGTCGGGCCGGATGCCCTCGACCCGAGCGTGCGCTCGGGGCTCCGCGCGATCAAGACGGACAACGCGAGCATCGCGGGCTGGCGAAGTCACGCGGCGCATCGCACAACGCTGCGCCCGCCCGAATCGGCGCGCACAACGCGACGGTTGCGTTGTCGGACCGCCCCCCTAAGCCTTGGTCTTCTTCGCGTCCTTCGCGAAGTAGTTGCCGCCGAACTTGCGCTGGAACTTCTCGACGCGACCCGCGCTGTCCACAAAGGAAGACTTGCCCGTGAAGAACGGGTGCGAGCCCGACCAGACGTCGACGTGCATCTCGGGCACGGTCGCGCCGGTCGTGAAGACCACCTCGCCGTTGAAGAAGACCTTGCAGTTCGGGTAGTACTTGGGGTGGATCTTGTCTTTCATGGCGAGGCTCCGGCGGCCGGTCTGGCGGCGCTATCGAGGCATCCCGGGTGGGGCGGAAAGGGTATCTGGCCGGGGGCGGGGGGTCAATCGTGGTCTTTCTTGCCCAAGGGCCCCCCATCCGTCGCATGCCGCGGGGTGCGCCACCCGCCCGATTCGCCGAAAGAGGGC
>CAYVSR010000063.1:0-10158 GCA_964453125.1 uncultured Phycisphaeraceae bacterium
GGTGTCGATGCCGGCGGAGTGGAGATACCAGTGCGGGTTGCCGCCGCTCGGAACGATCGCGTCGCCGGGCCCGGCGTAATGCCAGCCCGGCGCGTTGAACCCCTGGTTGAACGTGGTGGTCACGGTGGGCCGGGCGCCCGCGGGCGTCGCGCACAGGGCGAACGAGGCGGCGGCAAGCACGGCGGCGCTGGTGGTGAGTCGCATCTCTCTTCTCCTTGCCAAATCGGCGGCTGAAATCGACGGCCCATCGTACCCCGGCCGTCAAACGAAAGACCCCGCCAGGGCGCGGGGCCGTCGGAGTGATTCGTCTTCTATTGGATGCGCGGTTCAGGGCTTCGCCGGCGCGTCCGGCTTCTTCTCACCGGCGGGCGCCGCAGCGGGCGCGGGGGCGTTCTGGCCCTGCGGCCTGCCCTGCCCGGCGCCGGGGGGCATCGCGGCCTCGGGCGAGACGGTCGAGAGGAACAGCATGGTCTCGAGCGCGACCTCGTCGGCCACCTTGCCCGACTTCTTCGCCGGGTCGTCCACGCCGATGCCGAAGTCGCTCATCTTGACGGTGTACGCGCAGCGGATGGCCATGAGATCGCCGGGGGCGCGGGCCTTGGTGGCGGCGCTCTCTGGGCGGAAGGTCACCTTCGCGGGGATCTCCATGTCTTTCGTGACGCCCTTGATGGTCATCTTGCCGACGAGCGTTCCACCGAAGGTCTTGAAGCCCTCGCCCTCCTTCTCGGGCTTGGCGTCCTTGAACGACGACATGGTGAAGACGACGTCGGGGTGGGCCTTGGCGTCCATCCAGCGCTCGCCCTGCAGGTGCTCGTTGCGCATGCCGATGCCGGTGTCGAACGAGACGATGGGCAGGCGGAACTCCGCCGCGACGATCGAGGGCGTCGGTCCGTCCTTCACCACGGCGTAGCCGACGACCTTGTTGCTCGACGCCTTGATGTGCTCGAGCGGCGCATCGGAGGTGAACGTGACCTGCGCGTCCTTGCCGACCAGCGCGTAGTAGACCTTGCCCATCGAGGCGTGCTCGCTGGGCACAACGAGGGTCATGCCTTTCTCGGTGCGGTCGGCGGCGAGCGATGCGGGCGCGGCGGCCAGGCCGGCGGCGAGGGCGAGCGTGGCGAGCGTGAGGGAAGCGCGGGGCATGGGTCTCTCCTGTATGGCGGCGTCGGGAGTCTGGCTCGCGGGCGGAACCGCCGGGCGGCGCGCGCGGTCCAAGAGCATACAGTTGCCCCCAAGGCCCGGCCCCCCCGGCGCCCCTTCTTTCTCGTGGGAGACTCGCATGCGATCGCACCTCGTTCTCGCCGCGGCATCGCTCGTGATCGCGCCCGCGTGCGCGCTGGCTCAGGCGCCCGGGGGAAAGCCCGCGCCCGTCGCGCCGGCGCCGCCGGCCGTGCACAGCGCCGACGACCTTCTCAATGCGCTCGAGCGCGCCGATCAGGGCATCAACACCCTGAGCGCGACGGTTCGATACGACCGGCTGTTCAAGCTCACGGGCGACAGGCAGATCCGCGACGGGCGCCTGTACTTCCGCCAAGGCGCCGCGCCCGAGGGCGCGAAGAAGCGCCCGCGCTCGTTCGGCGTGCACTTCAAGACCCTGCTGGTCGACGATCGCCTCTCCGACGATCCGCAGATCTTCGTGTTCGACGGCGCCTGGTTCGTCGAGAAGCGCCCCGCCGAGAAGCGCTTCACGAAGCGTGAGGTCGCCCGCGCGGGCGAAGACTTCGACCCGCTGAAGGTGGGCGAGGGGCCCATGCCGCTGCCCATCGGGCAGAAGGCGGCGGACATCAAGGCGAAGTATCGCGCCGAACTGCTCGACCCGACGGACGGCCTGAGCGAGGAGCAGATCGCGGGGCTGCTGTTCCTGAACAAGACGTGGCAGGTGCGCCTGACGCCGCACGCGGTGGCGGTCGAGCCCGGCAAGCCGCGTCCGCGCGAGGAGTTCAAGGAGATCCGGCTGTGGTACCAGCAGGACACCTTGCTGCCCCGATTGGCGCGGACGACGTCGCGCAGCGGGGACGAGTCGTTCGTGGTCCTGCTGGACCTCGAGGTGAACAAGCCCCTGCCTCCCGAGGCGCTGGATTCGTCCGAGCCGCCGGCGGCGGAGGGGTGGGACGTGCAGATCGAGCGCCTGGAGGCGCCCGGCGGGGCCGCTGCCCCCCGCAACGAGCCGCCCGCGGGGCGATAGACCCCATGCCCGGGAGCGTGTCGGTGGCGAACGGGTCGCGAACGGCCGATCTGTAACGGCATGGCGTGCGTATGGAATGTTGAGAGGCCCCGCCCGGCGCGTATGCATGCGCGCGGGCGCACAGGAAGGGGAACCATGACCGTTCTCACGCTTCGCCGGATAGTCGCCGCGGTCGGCGCCCTCGCGCTGCTGGGGCTTGGGCCGATCGCGCCCGCGCGCCAGCACGACAAGGGCGCCGAGGCCGCGCCCAACGCGCACGACCACGAGGGGGCGGAGTCTCCGGCGGTCGAACTCTCGCCCGCCGCGCAGGCGCTGGTGGACGCGCCCTATCTGACCGACGACGAGCGATCTGCGCTGCGCGTGCGCTTCGGCGTGTGGAAGGCGGAGGACCTCTCGACCCCCCTGCTGCGCGCCCAAGCGGCGCTGATCGCCGGTGTGTGGGACGCGGCGGCGCTGAGCGACCCGGGCGTGCCCGTCGAGTTGCGCGCCGAGGCCATGCTGCGCCGGGGCGACGCGGCGGAGGCGCTGGCGCTGCTGGAGGGCGCGGATTCAATGCACTCGGTGCGCGTGCGCGCGGAGGCGCTCGAAGTCCTCGGCCGCTTCGCGGAGGCAGACACGGCGGCGGAGCCGGCCGCCAAGGCGCTGATCGCGGGCGACCTCGCGACCTCGCAGGACGTGACAGATGCGGTGCGCGCCCTGTGGGTGCGCGCCCGCGTGAAGGGCCAGCCGGCGCAGGACTACAAGCGGATGCTCTCGCTGCTCAGCGGCGCCCGCGAGCGCCTCGACCGGTTCGACGCGGCCTCCGTGCTCGCCGAGGCGCGCCTGCTGTACGACAAGGACAACCGGGTCGATGCGAGCAAGGCCCTGATGGAGACGCTCACCCTCTGCCCGCCCTTGTCCGACGCGTGGGAACTCGCCGGGCGCATGGCGGTGGACGGCTTCAGTTTCGAGCGGGCCCGCGAGGCGGCGGCGAACCTCGAGCGTCTGACCAAGACCATCCTCGACGACCCGGCCGCCGTGTCGCCCCAGGCGGCGTGCGTGCGCGCCCTGTGCTGGCTCCGTCAGAACGAGCCCGACCAGGCGCTGGCGGAACTCGCGCCCGCGCTCGCCCGCTTCCCGCGTCACCGAGAGTCGCTCGCGCTGCGCGCCGGCGCGCTGGCGCTGCGCCGCGACACGGACGCCCTGCGCGCCGCGCTGGGCGAGTTCGCGATGCTCTCGCCCGGCTCGCCCGTCGCCCTGCACGCGGTAGGCAAGGCGTACGCCGAGGCGCGCCAGTACGCCGACGCCGCCGACTTCCTCGGGCAGGCGAGCGCGCTGCAGCCCAACTGGCCGGCGCCGCTCATCGAACTCGGCCTCCTCGAACTGCAGTCCGGGCGCGACCGCGAGGCGCTGGCGGCGCTCGAGCGCGTGGCGTCGATCGACCCTTTCAACGTGCGCGCGGCCAACTCGCTGATCCTCATCAAGGAACTGCTGACCTACGACCGGCTCGAGAGCGACCGCTTCGTGGTGCGCTTCAAGCCCGGCATCGACCGCGTGATGGCCGAGGAGATGCTCCCCCTCCTCGAGGACATCCATCGGATCGTGTGCGTCGGACCCGACTCCGTTCAGCACGAGCCGGCGCAGAAGACGGTCATCGAACTCCTGCCCGACCACGAGTGGTTCGCGGTGCGCATCACCGGCATGCCGGACATCCACACCGTCGCCGCCTCGACCGGGCCGGTGATCGCGATGGAGGCCCCCAAGGTCGGCCCCGGCCACCAGATGGGCGAGTACGACTGGGTCCGCGTCGTGCGCCACGAGTACGTGCACACCGTGACGCTCTCGCGCACGAAGAACCGCATCCCGCACTGGTTCACCGAGGCCGCCGCGGTGCACTACGAGGGCGGGCCGATCGAGTTCGACACGGCGCAGCTGCTCACGCACGCGATCGTCTCAGACACACTCTTCGACATGCGCGAGATCAACATCGCGTTCGTCCGCCCCAAGAAGCCGACCGACCGCGCCCAGGCGTACGCCCAAGGCCACCACATGTACGAGTTCATGCTCGAGCGCTTCGGGCGCCAGGCCCCGCTCGACCTCATGGATCTCTACGCCGAGGGCGTGCGCGAGGACGAGGCCATGCGCCGCGTGCTCGGCGTGCCCGCCGACGAGTTCCTTGGCTCCTTCAAGGCCTGGCTCCGCGACCGCGCCGGCGCGTGGGGCATGCTCCCCGAGCCGCCGATCGAGTCGATCATTCTCGACGAGGCGCTCGCCACCGACGAGGGGCGCGCGGGCGCCGCCGCGGCGCTCAAGGCCGCGCTCGACAGCATCGCCTCCGCCATCGCCGGCGGCGCCTCGGGCGAGCCGGTCGATTTCGAGACGCCTGAAATGACTCGCGAGTCGGTCGAGCGACTGGGCGAGCGCTTCCCCGATCACCCGGACGTGCTGCGCCTGCGCATCGAGGCCGCGCTGCACGCCGCCGGCGGCGAGCCGACGCCCGCGATGACCGCGCTGCTCGAGCGCTACGCCCAGGCGCGCCCGGTGGACCCCCTGCCCCACAAGTTGCTCGCCCGCTTGTACATGGCGTCGAGCGCGGAGACGGAGGACCTGGCGGCGGCGCACCTCGAGTTCCTGGATGCCCGCGAGCAGAACTCGCCCGCGTACGCCGCGGAACTGGCGCGCCGGTACGCCGCGGCGCGCCGCCTCGGCCCGGCGTCGGCGAAGGCGGAGCGCGCCACCCAGATCGCGCCGTTCAACGCGTCGATGCGGGAACTGGCGGCGACGGTCTCGCTGCTCAAGGGCGACCTCAGCGCCGCCGAGCGCCACATCGGGGCGCTGACGCGCCTCGAGCCCGACCGGCCGGTGCACGCGCAGCGCCTGGAGCGCGTCCGCGAGAAGCGGGCGGCGGGGGCGGCGCCCGCGCCCCGATAGTTCCGGCGCGCCAGGCCGGATCTCCCGGCGCGTTCCTCCCCCGGCGCCCATCCTTTACAATGCCCCTCCCGCGCCCCAGAGGGTCGCGGGCCGGGATGGCGCATCGCAAAGGAGAGCCGCGTGAACCGCACCTACACGACCGCCGACATCCGCAACATCGCCCTCACCGGGCACGGGTTCGCCGGCAAGACGACGCTCGCCGAGCGCCTGCTGTTCGCCACCAAGGCCAAGGGGCGCATGGGCTCGATCGACGACGGGCAGACCACGTGCGACTTCGAGGCGGAGGAGAAGCACCACAAGCACTCGCTCTCGTCGGCGGTCATCCACGTCGACCACGAGGGCCGGCACATCAACATCATCGACACGCCCGGCTTCCCCGACTTCTTCGGGCAGGCCGTCTCGGCGCTGCCCGCGGTCGAGACGTGCGTTGTGGTCATCGACGCCCACGCCGGCATCCAGACCAACACGCGCCGGCTGATGAAGACCGCCGCCGAGCGCAGCCTGCCGCGCATGATCGTGGTCAACAAGATCGACCACGAGAACATCGACCTGCCCGCGCTGCTCCGCACCATCCGCGAGACCTTCGGCCCCGAGTGCACGCCCATCAACCTGCCAAGCAAGGGCGGGACGGACGTCGTCGACCTGCTCGAGTCGCACGAGGGCCAGGCGGACTTCTCATCCGTCGCCGAGTCGCGCACGGCGCTGATGGACCAGATCGTCGAGGTCGACGAGAAGCTCATGTCGATGTATCTCGAGGACCCCAACTCCGTGCCGCCCGGGCGCCTGCACGAGGCCATCGAGGAGGCGCTGCGCCAGGGGCACCTCGTGCCGATCTGCTTCTGCTCGGCCAAGACGGGCGCCGGCATCGACGACCTGCTCCACATCTTCGCCCACGTCTGCCCCAGCCCCCTCGAGGGCAACCCGCGCCCCTTCACCCTCCGCGGGGCCGACGGCGCCGAGCAGGAATGGCACGCCGAGCCCGACCCCAAGAAGCCCGTCGTCGCCCACGTGTTCAAGATCACGGCCGACCCGTTCGTCGGCAAGCTCGCGATCTTCCGCGTGCACCAGGGCACGGTCACCGGCGCCTCGCAGCTGCTCATGAACGACCAGAAGAAGCCCATCAAGATCGGCCACGTCTTCAAGCTGCAGGGCAAGGAGCACGTCGAGACAACCTCGGTCGTCGCCGGCGACATCGGCGCCGTCGCCAAGATCGACGAGGTGCATTTCGACGCCGTGCTGCACGAGTCGCACGACTACGACTCGCTGCACATCCAGCCCTTCTCCATCCCCAAGCCCATGGCCGGCCTCGCCATCACCGCCAAGAGCCGCAACGACGAGGTCAAGATCGGCACGGCGCTGCACAAGCTCTCGGAAGAGGACCCGACCTTCAAGACCGAGCGCGTCGCCGCCACGCACGAGCTCGTCATCCGCGGCCTCGGCGAGCTGCACCTGCGCATCATGGTCGAGAAGCTCAAGGGTCGCTACGGCGTCGAGATCGAGAGCCACCCGCCCAAGGTCGCCTACAAGGAGACCATCCGCGCCAAGGCCGACGGCCACCACCGCCACAAGAAGCAGACCGGCGGCGCGGGCCAGTTCGGCGAGGTCTACCTCCGCGTCGAGCCCCTCGCGGCCGACCACAAGAGCGAGAGCGGCGACACCGGCTTCGAGTTCGTCGACGACACCTTCGGCGGCTCCGTCCCCAAGCAGTACCTGCCCGCCATCGAGAAGGGCGTGCGTCAGGTCCTCACCACCGGCGCGTTCGCCGGCTTCCCGCTCACCGGCGTGCGCGTCTCCGTCTACGACGGCAAGTACCACCCCGTCGATTCGAAGGAAGTCGCGTTCGTCACCGCCGGGCGCAAGGCCTTCATCGACGCCGTCGCCAAGGCCAGGCCCTCCCTGCTCGAGCCCTTCGTCGACATCGAGGTCACCGCGCCCAACAAGCACATGGGCGACATCACCTCCGACCTCATCGCCAAGCGCGGGCGCATCCAGGCCACCGACGTCGGCGCGGGCGACACGTGCGTCATCCGGGCCACGGCGCCGCTCTCCGAACTCATGCAGTACTCGTCGCAGATCAAGTCGATGACCGCGGGCACGGGCTCGTTCGTCATGGAGTACTCGCACGACGAGCAGGCGCCGTCGAACATCCAGGCCGAGGTCGTCGCGGCGTACAAGCCCCACCCGGACGAGGATTGAGCAGGGCGCAATGAACAACCCGCGGGCTCTCACCCGCGGGCTGGTCGATTGCTCTCTCTTCCTCAGCGCCCCAGGCGGCCTGCGATCAGCGACGGCGCCGACGCGCGGCGACGCCCGCGAGCCCGCAGAACCCCATGCCCGCCGCGGCCGGCATCGGCACGGTGTTGAGCTGGACGATCTGGTCCTGGAACGAGTCGTTGCTGACCGCGACGATCGACCGGTAGGCGCCGTCGACCATCGACGCGTTGAACAGGTTGTTCAGCTGCGTGGCGATGCCCGACGAGAGGGCCGCGCCGTTGGTGTTCTTGAACTTCAGCGAGCCCGTGGTCACGTCGAGCGACGAGCGCCCGCCGGCGTAGTCGTACACGATCTCCCACACCGCCATCTGGAAGGCGGCGGCGAGGTCCTTGTTCGTGTTGTTGTTGGTCGCGGCGAACTGGGCGTCGTGGGCGAAGGCGTACATGTTGCGGATGGCCTGAGCCTTGTCCGCGCCCATGCCCGCGCCCGGCACCGCCTGGAGGGCCACCACCTGGTAGGTCTTGGTGGTGTTGGTGACGTACTGCGTCAGGTCGGTGCAGAACGTGCGCATCTCGCCCGCGATCTGCGAGCCGATGGGGCCCACGCCGTCCGTGAACTGGTGCTTCAGCTGGCCGGCGAACAAGTTCGTGGTGGACGACCCGAAGGTCATCTGCACGTCGCGACCCAGGCCCTTGCCCGTGTACTTCACCTTGACCGTATCGGCGTGGGCCGCGCCCGCGAGAACCGCGAACGAGAGAAGCGCCACGCCGCGAACTGTGCTGGTCCCACGCATCTGCATCACCTCGTCTTGGTTGAGTCCGAATCCGGTCCGCCCGCCGCGCCCCTCCGCGCGGCCCCCGGCGGCCTGGTCCGACAATCTCCGGCGACTCCGCGCCGGCCCTCTCACGACCCGACGACTATGCCACCGCCACGGCGCGAGGCCACCGTTTCGCAAGGTTTCCGTCGCGAGGAAACGGGGTTGCGCCGCCGGCGCCGATAATTACCGGCGCCGTGCGCGATCCGTGTCAACGCCGCGCAGCGCCGCCCATAACGCGCGCTGCGCCATTCACGTGTTGACGCGCGCCGCGCGAGGTATCGCCCCTTACGCGCCGCGCGCACCGCCCTCTGCTCCACACGCCAGCCCCGGGCGCGATTGCGCGCATCCGAGCCGGCGGCTGCGGGCCGCCGCCGCCCGATTGTTCTCCCCCCATTCCCCCTCTTCTCCACGCCTCCGCGTCTCCGCGGTGAACCCCCTCTTCGGTACGATCACCCCATGCCCGAGATCGCCTCCGTCAGCCTCGTCGTCGGCCTCGAGGTGCACATCGAGCTCGCCACGCGCAGCAAGATGTTCAGCCGCGCGCCCAACCCCGCGCACCCCGACTTCGACGCCGCCGAGCCCAACACCCTCATCGACCCCGTGGTGCTCGGCCTGCCCGGCGCGCTGCCCGTCCTCAACCGCGACGCCATCGACATGGCCATGCGCGTCGGCCTCGCCCTCGGCTGCTCCATCGCCGAGTTCACCAAGTGGGACCGCAAGAACTACTACTACCCCGACCTCCCCAAGGGCTACCAGATCAGCCAGTTCGATCTCCCCCTCTGCTTCGACGGCAGCGTGGACTGGCCCGTCGGCGACCCCGCGCCCGGCTCGCACGAGCCGGTCACCCGCCGAATCGGCATCGTGCGCGCCCACCTCGAGGAAGACGCCGGCAAACTTCTGCACGAAGCCCCCGGCGGCGCCCGGCTCGACTACTCCATCGCCGACTACAACCGCGCCGGCACGCCCCTGCTCGAGGTCGTGACCCAGCCCGACTTCCGCACCGCCGACGAGGTCGTGCGCTTCGCGCAGACGCTCCGCCACGTCTGCCGCTGGCTCGGCGTCACCGAGGGCGTGATGCAGAAGGGGCACATGCGCTTCGAGCCCAACATCAACACGCACATCACGCTGGCCGACGGCCGCCTGATCAAGACCCCCATCGTCGAGGTCAAGAACCTCAACTCGTTCAAGGCCGTCAAGGGCGCCATCGAGTTCGAACTGGCCGAGCAGCCCCGGCGCTGGCTCAAGGACCAGCGCGAGATGGGCCGCGGCATGAAGCGCACCCGAGGCTGGGACGACGAGCGCATGTGCACCGTCGAGCAGCGCGAGAAGGAAGACGCGCACGAGTACCGCTACTTCCCCGACCCCGACCTCATCCCCGTCACCATCGGCGCCCCGTGGCGCGACAGCGTCGCCGCAACCATCCCCGAACTCCCCCACGCCCGCGCCGCGCGCCACTCGCGCGAGTTCGCGCTGGGCGCCAAGGAGGCCGCGGCGCTCAACGACGAGCGCGCCGTCAGCGACTACTTCGAGGCCTGCGTCGACGCCGCCTGCGACGCGACCGGCGCCCTCCCCTCCGCCCCGCCCCGCGACGCCGTGGGCAAGAAGGCCGCCAACATCCTCCTCCAGAGCGGCGCCAAGCGCGCCAACGAGCGGGGCACGCGCATCGATTCGCTCGGCGTCGCTCCCGCGGCGCTCGCCCAGATCATCCGCCTGCGCGAAGAGGACAAGATCGGCTCCACCGCGGCGGACGAACTGTTCGGCCTCCTGTGCGAGACCGACGCTTCTCGTGCCACCGACTTCGCTTCGAAGTCGGTGTCCGGCGAGCGTTCCGGCCCCGCCGCAACGTCGATTGACGTCGAAGCGCTCGCGAAGGCCAAGGGCCTCCTCCAGGTGCGAGACACCGCAGCCCTCGACGCCTGGGCCGCCGAGACCATCGCCGACCCGGCCAACGCGAAGTCCGTCGAGGCCTACAAGGGCGGCAAGGAATCCGCGATCGGCGCGCTGGTGGGCGCCCTCATGAAGCGCTCCAAGG
>CAYVSR010000064.1:0-10102 GCA_964453125.1 uncultured Phycisphaeraceae bacterium
CGACGTGGATGCCCGGGAACGTGCCGGCGCAGATGACCGCGAAGATCGTCATCGCCTCCGCCGCACGGTTGATCGACGTCCGCCACTTCTGCTTGAAGATGCAGAGGATCGCGGAGATCAGCGTTCCGGCGTGGCCGATGCCGACCCAGAACACGAAGTTCGTGATGTCGAAGCCCCAACCCACCGGGTTGTTCAGGCCCCACACGCCCACGCCCGTGATGATCAGGTACCCGATCATCAGGCCCATCGCCGTCATCAGCCCGCCCGCCGTCAGGAACAGCGGCCACCAGATCTTCGGCTGGGGCTTCTCCACCCAGCCGCAGATCGTGTCCGTCACCGACCCGAAGGTGTGGGCGCCCAGGATCAGCGGCTGTTGAACGGCGGGGTCTTCGACCAGCGTGCCGTCGCCCGTCTTCGGGTCCAGCCGGCGCGGCGCGTCGAGTGCGCCCACGCCCGCCAGAGTCTCGGCCACGACGCGATCAGGGTGCAACGTGCTCACGAAAGCGCTCCCGCAACGATGTTCGCCAACGCCCCGCGCCGGCCCGCCCCGGCCGTATCCCCGCGAAGCACGGGGAGGCTCATCACGTGGCCGGCCGGCTTGGCCGCGCCGTGATCGGCCGGCTCGCCATGCCCGCCCTCGTCGTGCCCGGCGCCGTGGTCCAGCGGCGAATGCTCCCACGACGCCTTGCGCGCCGCGTCGACCAGGCGCGGGTTCGGGTTCCGGATCCGCATCATGTAGGTCGTGCGCGGGCGCGTGTTCAGGTACGCCAGCAGCATGTACGTCCGCCCGTGCCCGCGCAGCGCCGACACGCGCGAGTTCGCGTCGCTGATGTCGCCGAACACGATCGACTCGGTCGGACAGGCCTGCTGGCACGCCGTCTCGAAGAACCCGTCCGGGATGCCGCGGAGGTCCGACGCTTTCGTCTCCACGCGAGCCCGGTTGATCCGCTGGATGCAGTACGTGCACTTCTCCATCACGCCGCGGCTGCGCACCGTGACGTTCGGATTGTGCTGCAGCCACTTGAGCTGGTTCACCTTCTCGCGCAGGCGCGGCGGGACGAAGTGCTCGTTCCGCGGCATCCACGAGTTCGGGATGCCCTTGCCCAGCTGCCCGAAGTCGCCGTGCAGCTGCTTGGTCGCGTAGTCAAACCAGTTGAACCGGCGCACCTTGTAGGGGCAGTTGTTCGAGCAGTACCGCGTGCCGATGCAGCGGTTGTACGCCATGTCGTTCGTGCCCTCGGGCGAGTGGATCGTCGCGTTGACGGGGCACACCGTCTCGCACGGGGCGTTCTCGCAGTGCACGCACATCACCGGCTGGGTGAGCGTCTCGGGGGCGTTCTCGTCGCCGCTGTAGTAGCGGTCGACGCGCATCCACGACATCTCGCGACCCTTCGACACCTCGGCCTTGCCGACGACGGGGATGTTGTTCTCCGCCTGGCACGCCGTGATGCACGTGCCGCAGCCCGTGCACGTCGTGAGGTCCACGCTCATGCCCCACTGCTGCATGCCCGAGGGGTACACCGCGCCCTGTCGCCCGGTGTGGGCGTGCGCCTCCGGGCCCGTCTCGAAGGGGTGGCCCTGCTCCTTGAGGTACACGTCGCGGTTGGCGGGCGTGTGCGACTCGTCGCCGATGGCGCTCGCGAAGTTCATGTGGCGCGTGGCGCCGTAGGGGTCCTTCTGGTCGAACACCTCGTCGCCGAACTTCCGCCACGCGGGCAGGTCGACCTCGCGGACGATCGGGCGACCCTCCATCGAGTGGTGGTTCTGCGTGCACGCCACGATGGAGGCATACGCCTTGTCCGTGGCGGGGCCGGACTTGGGGTTCACCACGAAGCCCGCGCCGGTGCGCATCGCGCCCGTCGTGCGCAGCGGGTACACGTTGAAGCCCTGCTCGCGCCCGATGCGCCCGCACTCCGTGCGACCAGAGCCGAGCGTCAGCACGACGGTGTCGTCCGCGAGACCGGGCTGCACCCACGCCACCGTGCTGATCGTCCGCGAGCCGCCCGCGCCGATCGTCACCGCGCCGCCGTTCTCGATCTTGAGGCGCCTGGCGGTCGCGGGGCTGAGCAGCGCCGGGTTGTCCCACGTCACCTTGGTGATCTGGTGGGGAGTCTCCTGCATCCACGCGTTGTTCGCGAAGCGGCCGTCGTGCAGACGCGGGTCGCCCACGAACACCGCCTCGAGGAGACCGCCCTCCGACGACGCGGGCGCCCTCAGCGCCGCGACCGCCGCTCCGATCGCGCCCGGGTTGATGCGCGCCGCGCTCTTCGCCGGCGAGCCGGGCAGAAAGCCGTCGTGCAGCGCGCGTCGCCAGGCCTTCTCGAACCCGGCGCCGTCGCCGCCGAGCCGGTCGCGCCACGTGCGACGCACGATCGCGTACCCGTCCGCGGCCTCGTCCTTGACGATCGCCGCGAGGAACTCAAGCTCGCTCTTGCCGCCGAACAGCGGCGCGATCGTCGGCTGGATGACGCTGGGCGTGCCGTCCGCCGCGACCACGTCGCCCCACGTCTCGAGGAAGTGCGCGCGGTTGACATGCCACGTCGAGAGCGCGCCGGTCTCGTCCACCGATGCTCCCAGGCGCACCGTCGTGGGGACCTTCGCGTAGCGCACGCCGAACTCGAGGTCCGCCGGAGCATCGAACACGGGGTTGCACCCGACGACGACCAGCGTGTCGACCCGGCCGCCCTCCATCGCCTTCGCCAGCGTCGTGATGGACTCGAGCGACGAGGCGCTCTCCTCGTCCGACCGCGCGCGATAGGTCGCCACGCCGCCCACCGCGCCGAGCGCCGCGTTCACCGCGTGGAACAGCGCGTGCACGCCGGGGGCCTGGCTCTCGCCGACGAGAACGACCGCCGCGCCCTTGTGCGCCGCGAGGTCCTCCGCCGCCGCGTCCACCCATTCCGCGTGCGCGCCCGCGTCGGCACGCGCGAGCGCACCGCCCATGTCGCCCGCGCCGCCGAGGCGCTCGAGCGTCTTGGCCGCCAGCGCCATCGCCACGCCCTGGATCTCGCTGGGCTTGAGGCGCAGGCGGTGGTCCGCCGCGCCGCCGGTCAGCGTCATCATCGATTCGACGGCATAGAGGCGGCTCATCTCCGCGTCCGACGCTTTGCCGTGCACGCGGCGCCCCGCGGCGAACCCGCGCGATTCCTCCACCGCGCCCGGCTCGCCGAGCACGTCCCGGTCGATCGACACGATGACCTTGGCCTTCTCCAGCGCGAGGCGCTCACGCTGGGGCGCGCCGAACGCGAGGCGCGAGCCCTCGATGGCGTTGACGTCGTCGATCGGCTCGTAGGGCAGCCACTTGGCGTTCTTCCAGCGTCGCAGCGCGCGGTCGCGCATCGCGTCCCTCGAAGGGCTCGACACCTTCTCGACGAGAAACACCAGGCCCTCGCCGCCCGTCGCGTCGAATTTCGCGAAGTGCGCGCCGGCCCAGGCCTCGAACGTCGCCCACGTGTCCGTCGCCTTCGGCCCCCGCACTTCCTTGGCACGCTCGGGGTCGTAGAGGTCGAGGATCGCCGCCTGCGCGAAGATGTCCGTCTTGCCCCGGCTCACCGGGTGCAGCGGGTTGCCCTCGAGCTTCACCGGCCGACCCGTGTACGTCTTGGCCAGCAGACCCTGCGCACCCCCGCCCGGCATCGGCATCGCCGTGGCGTAGTACATCGGATTGCCGGGAACGACGTGCTCGGGATCCTTGTTGAACGTGAGGATCTTGTGGTCCGGCCGGCGGCAGCCCTGGATCGTCAGCGCGCCCGCCAGCGCCAGCGAGCCGCCCATCAGTTTCAGGAAGTCGCGCCGGCTCTCCTCCGACAACACCGACGCGTTGTCCGGGAACTCGCGCTCCAGGTACTCGCGGAACTCCGGCGTGTCCGCCAGCTCATCGAGGCTGCGCCAGTACGCGCGCCCGGTCGTGCCGCTCAGCTCGGCCGGCGTCCGCGCCTTCATGGCGGGCTTGCCTTCCTTCTTCGACGATGGGCATTGGTCCGTCACGCTCATGGCTTCTCGCTTCAGTCCCCCGGCCGTTCGTCCCGTCTTCGCCGCTCGTTCGCTCACGCCTTCGGCGCTAGTAGTGGCACGCCCCGCAGTGCTGCGGCGGGTGCAGATTCAGTTTTTCCTTCAACGCCAGCCCCATCTCACGCTGGTTCGGGCTCTCCAGCTGCGCCTGCACCGCGCGCAGGTCGGTGATGCGGATCGGCTCCGCGCCCTTCTCCGCGCCGGGGCCGGCCAGCAGGCCGCGCGTGTCCAGCAGGTGCTTCTCGGGCACGCGGTGGCAGTCGAGGCAGAAGCCCATGCCCAGCCCCTTCGCCTGGAAGACCACCGGCATCTCGTCGATGCGCGAGTGGCACGAATAGCACGAGATGCCCGCGTGGAGGTGCGCCATGTGCGGGAACTGCACGTAGTCCGGAACCTTGTGCACCTTGCGCCACTCGATGGGCTTGCCCGAGTCGTACGCCGCGCGGACCTGCGCCAGGTTCGCGCTCGCCCAGTGCGCCGAGGCGCTCGTGCCGTCCGCGCTCATCGCCTTCTTGAGATAGCCGGTGGTCTGGTTCACCGCCGTGTGGCAGTTCATGCACGTGCTGGTGGCCGGCACGTTCGCGGTGTACGACTCTTCGACGTGCGTGTGGCAGTAGCGGCAGTCCATGCCCAGCTGCCCCGCGTGGATCTGGTGGCTGTAGTCCACCGGCTGCTTGGGCATGTACCCGATCTTGTAAAAGTCCGGGGTCAGCCAGTACCACCCGCCGAACGAGACGAAGACCAGCAGGCCCGCGGCGCCGCCCGCCGTGAGCGTCGGCAGGTGGTTCATCCACTTCGGAAAGAGCGGTTTCACAGGACGGATTCCTTGTGGACAGGACCTGTTAGTCGCCGCTTGCGCGTCGCCTCCCAGCCCGCCACGACCTCGATTCCGCCGCACGAATGCGGGTGGTTTTTGCCGGACAGCAATGGTTGCGTCCGGGTCCGAATCCGTCAAGGGGCTCCGGACCTCGCGGTGCAATTGAGACCAAGTCTCATCGATTCTGTGCGACGTCTATTGCGGACTCTTCAGTCCTCTCTTCGCCGCCCTATCCTTCCGCGCATGCAAGACAACGCAGCCCCCGGTTCCGCGTCCGCATGGCCCGCTGCGGTCACGGCGGGGTTCGCCGGCGTGCTGGCCATGTGGTCGGTCGGCTTCGTCGCACGCCTCCCCGGGGTGCAGGCTCCGGCGATGCTCGTCGCCGACGCGTTCGGCGCGATCCAACTCACCGCGGGCGCCGTGGTCGGCGGGCTCGTCGGCCGGCGCGCCGCGCTCAAGGCCGGCGCGCTGACCGGCCTGGTGTCGGGGGTCGCGAACCTGCTGGTGGTCGGCTCGCTGATGAGCGACGCATCGCGCCCCAACTCTCTGCGCCAGGAGTGGCCGCTCTTCCTCGGGCTCTGCCTGCTCGGCGCCCCGATCGTCGCGATGGTCGGCGCGGGCGCCGGCGCCGCGATGCGCGCCCGCAAGCCCGGCCCGGCGCGCGCCCCGATCAACTGGCACGGCTGGTTCGCCGCGATCTGCGCGCTGGCGACGCTCGCCCTGCTCGTCATCGGCGGCCTCGTCACCAGCCTCGAGGCCGGCCTCGCCGTGCCCGACTGGCCCAATTCCTTCGGCTACAACATGTTCCTGCTGCCCCTCGAGCAGATGCAGGGCGGCGTCTATTTCGAGCACACCCACCGCCTGTTCGGCACGCTCGTGGGCCTCTGCGTCCTCACGCTCGTCCTGTTCACTTTCCTCGCCGACAAGCGCCCTCGCATCCGGGCCCTCAGCGTCCTCGCCCTCGTGCTCGTCGCCGGTCAGGGCGTGCTCGGCGGCATGCGCGTCACCGGCAAGCCCACCCTCAGCCAGACCGACGTCGCCCCCAATCTCGGCCTCGCACTCGTCCACGGCGTGAGTGGTCAGGCCGTGTTCGCTCTGCTTTGCATCATCGCCTGCATCGCCAGCGACCGCTGGAAGCGCGACGACCCGCCCGCGCAGTCAACCCCCGCCGGCTCGCCGCGAACGATCGCGATGGCGCTGCTGATCGCACTCTTCGCGCAGCTCGTCCTCGGCGCGGTCGCCCGACACTTCGACCAGAGCAAGGGGTACCTGCACGTCGTGGGAACCCACGCAATGAACGCCCTCGTTGTCGCCGGCCTCGCGGTCGTCGCGGGCGCGCGCGCCAAGCGGGCGCTGCCCGGCCGTTCGCCCATGACCCGACTCGGCAAAGGCCTCACGCACGCCGTCGGCCTCCAGATCCTGCTCGGCGCCGCCACGCTGTGGGTGATCTGGGGCTCGCGCGCGCAGGCCGGCCCGCCCTCCGGCCTCGAGGCGGGGCTCGCCACCGCGCACCAGACGCTGGGCGCACTGCTGCTGGGCATGGCCGCCATGCTCGCCGCGTGGTCGCGCCGTCTGGCGCTCCCCAGGCGCTGACCCCGGCCCCCGCTCGGGCCGATCTAGAATCGTCTGCAATCGCCCGGAGCGCTCGTGGCAAGACTCGGCCCCCGCATCCCGCTCGCCCTTGCCGCGCCGCTGGCGTGCTCGGTCGCGCTCGCCCAGCCCTCGCCAGACAACCCGCAGCCGACGTTGCGCCCCGGCAACCCGCTGCGCGCAGTGGAACTCAAGCCGCGCCTGGTCGACCAAGGCTTCGACGACATCGGCGCCCTCCAGAACAGCCTCTGGAACTCGCACGCCCACGTCGACCTCCGTCGGAACACCGCCTGGGAGAAGGTCTTCGAGGTCAGCGGGCCCGACGGCAGGCGCCGGCGCATGCGCTTCGATGGCGCGCTCGGCGCCTCGTTCCCCATCTCCGAGTACATGCCCACCGAGGAGTACGGCGAGGTGCCCATTTCTCCGGCCGGGCTGCGCTTCCACATCGGCCCGCACGAGCCGATCGTCGCGCCCCCCGGGCCTCGCTCGCCCATGATGGTCGACGGCAGGATCGATCCGCGCTCCGACGCGCCCTATCACCCGGAACTCACGCCCCACACCGAGCGCGAGGCCCAGGCGCAGACCATGGCCGACGAGGCGTACCGGCGCCGGCGCGTCTCCGAACTGATGCGCCTGGCCGCGCTGCACGAGTCGCGCCTCGGCTCCCGCTGAGCAACCCGACGATCCCGTGTGACTATTTACGACGCCGAACCGAGCGGCCCGCGCGGCGCCTGCGTGTCGCCGGGCCCCGAGCCGCCGGCGATCGCCGACCGCATGTCCGTGTCGGACTGCAGGTTCTTCATCTTGTAGAAGTCGAGCACCCCGAGATTGCCCTTGCGGAACGCCTCGGCGATCGCCTTGGGCACGTCCGCCTCGGCGAGCACGACGAGCGCCCGGTTCTCCTGGATCTTGGCCTTGTTTTCCTGCTCGAGTGCCATGGCCAGCGCCCTGCGCTTCTCGGCCTCGGCCTGGAAGCGCTTCTTGTCCGCCTCGGCCTGGTCGGCCTGGATGATGGCGCCGATGTTCTGACCGACGTCGACGTCGGCGATGTCGATCGACAGGATCTCGAACGCCGTGCCCGCATCGAGCCCCTTGTGCAGCACGGTCTTGGAGATGAGGTCGGGGTTCTCGAGCACCTTCTTGTGCGTAACCGCCGAGCCGATGGTCGTGACGATGCCCTCGCCGACGCGCGCGATGATCGTCTGCTCCGTGGCGCCGCCGATCATGCGCGCGATGTTGGCCCGCACCGTGACGCGCGCCTTCACCTTGAGCTGGATGCCGTCCTGCGCCACCGCGTCGATCGTCGTGCGCCCGGCCGCGGGGTCGGGGCAGTCGATCACCTTGGGGTTCACGCTGGTCTGCACCGCCTCGAGGATGTCGCGCCCGGCGAGGTCGATCGCGCACGCGGTGTCGTACGACAGGTTCAGCTTCGCGCGGTCCGCGGCGATCATCGCGTTGATGATGCTCGGCACGCGCCCGCCCGCGAGGTAGTGCGACTCGAGCTGCTCGGTGGTGATCGCCAGCCCGGCCTTCACCGCCCGGATGCGCCCCAGCACGATCGTCCGCGCGTCCACCTTGCGCAGGCGCATGCCGATCAGGTCGAAGATCGAAACGCGGGCGCCCGACGTCAGCGCCTGGATCCAGAGATTCAGGAACTGCGCGACGACCGCGACGATGATCAGGAGGAACAGCGCCGCGACGATGAGGCCGCCGACGACGAACGGGCTGGTGGCTGCGATGGTGTGATGCATTCCCATGGGGAGACGAAGGATACCCGCACGGGAGCGGAGCCGGTTCAGCCGGGTCCGGGGGGCTTGCGCGACTCCAAGTCTGCGGCACAGGCCCCGGAAAACGAGACCGGCGTGCCGTCGCGGTGCGATTCGATCACCGCATTCACGACCCAGGCCAGGTCGCCGCCCTTCAGCGCGTGCGCCTCGAGTTCGCGCGTCGAGACCTCTAAGCCTGCTTTCCGCAGCCTGATCCGAGCAAAGACCACCGCCCTTGCGTCGGTCTTGCGAAGACGCATCCCCACGATGTCGATGAATGGAACCCCGGCGCCCGTCGTTTTCGCCAGGATCCAGAGGTTCAGAATCCGCTGCGACAGCAACGCGAGCGTCAAGGCAAGGACCACGGCCACAGCGAGCGCGACGTCGCGCGAAGGATTCATCGCAATAACCATCGCCCTATCCAGCATTCCCCGAGAATACTCGCGGCACTACGCAGCGGTTCAGCCCACCGCCCGGACACGCACCTTCACGCCCTCCACCCCGGTCACGCGCACCCTCGTCCCCGCGTGGATCAGCCCCAGTTCCGCCGCCGCTTCCAGCCGCTTCCCGTCGATCTCGACGGTGCCCATCGGGCGCATGTCCGTCACCGCGACGCCCTCTGCGCCCACCAGCGCGCCGCCGGCGCCATCCGACGCCGGATCATCCTCGCCCGCGTCCGAGGGCCTGCCGTCCGGATCCCCGAGAATGAGTCTCCGCCCCATGGGCGTGTCCGGATAGATCTTCAGGAAGAAGTACGCCGCCAGCGGGCCCATCACCATCAGCGCGCCCGACGAGGCGAGCCCCGCGCCGGTGGACACTCGAAAGAAACAGACCACGCCCGAGACCGCCAACCCGAGGCACAGCAGGCTCAGCAGCCCGCCCGACGGGATGAACAACTCCAGCGCAAGCACCAGCAGCGCCGCGCCGAAGAGCGCCATCCCCCACCACAGCAGCGGCTCGGTCATGCCCGCCCCCCGCCCGCGCCCGGCTCGCGCTCCACGCCGACCCTGAACGGCGTCACCGACGTCACGCGCACCGTCGCGCCCGCGTCGATGAACCCGATCTCCGACACCACGTCCACCAGCTTGCCGTCGATCTCCGCCGTGCCTGACGGTCGGAGCGTCGTCACCGCCACGCCGACCGAGCCAAGCCCGATCGGCGACGCGACCTCCGGCCCCATCGCGGCGAGCAGCCCGGCGCCGGAATCGTCAGACATGCCCGCGCGAGCGCCGAGCACCAGCCGGTTGAAAATCGGCAGCGAGCCGTACGTCTTGCTCAGGAAATACACCGACACGCCCGCCACGAACAGCGCCAGCATCGTGACCGACAACCCGTGCACGATCTCCGACGACATCGCCCCGCGATCGCCCGACACGAACGAGCCCACCAGCCCCGCCACGAACAGCCCCGCCCCCGCCAGCCCCAGGACCATCACCCCGGGGAACAGCAGGATCTCCGCAAGAATCAGCACGACGCCCGCGACCACCGCGACCGCCGTCCACCAGCCCGCGGCGCCGATCAGCACCGGCGGCGCCAGCAGCGCCAGCCCGCACGCCGCCGCCAGCGCCCCCGCCAGCCCCAGCCCCGGCGCGGACATCTCGACGAACATCGCAATCAGCAGCCCGACGATCAGCACGCCGCGCACGGCGAAGTGCGACAGGAACACGACCAGCGCCTCGGACCACGTCGCGTCGCGCCGGTGGATCTCCTGCGCGCCGAAGAATGCCTTGAGGTCCTCGTCCGTCCGCACCGTCGCCTCCGCGAGGCCGTAGCGCTTCATGTCGTCGCTCTTGAGCACCAGCAGCGTCTTGCCGTCCGTCGCGTACTCGACGAGGTCATACCGGCCTCGGTCGGCGAGCGTGAACACGGGGCGTGCGCTCGCCGTCGTCAGCCCGAGATTCACGTCCGGCGCGGTCCC
>CAYVSR010000065.1:0-6221 GCA_964453125.1 uncultured Phycisphaeraceae bacterium
GAAGTCCGGGTGGCTGCGCGAGAGCACGATCTTCACCTGGTTGCCCGCGTCGCGGACGTCCAGGATCAGGCAGCGCACGTGGTCGCCGGGCTGGAACTGCTCGCCGGGGATCTGCTCGCTGCGCGGCATGAAGGCCTCGGCGCGGTCGATGGTCACCACCAGCGCCCCGCCCTCGTAGCGCTGCACCGCGCCCATGACGATCTCGCCCACGCGCCCGGAGAACTCCTCGTACAGGCTGGTGCGCTCGTCCTCGCGGAACTTCTGGATCATCACCTGCTTGAAGGTCTGGGCCGCGATGCGTCCGAAATCCTCGGGCTTCATCGAGAGCGGCTCGCCGTGGCGGAACAGCGCCATCTCCCCGGTGATCTGGTCCACCGTGCAGGTGAACTCCTCCGTGTCGAGGGTGTTGAAGTGCTTGCGCGCCGCCGACACCATGGCGACGCCGAGGTCGTTGATCAGCGCCTCGCGCGAGATGTTGCGGTCCCGCGCGATCGAGTCGATCACGCGCATCATTTCCGTCGTGTTGATCGCCATGGCCTGTCCGTTGCTCCGTCGTCGTCCCGAGTCGCCGGGTTGTTGGGTTGTCTGGTTTTCCGTCCCGATCCGTCCCGACGCTCCCCGTCTAGAAACACAAGGACCACGAGCGTCCGTACGACGCGCGTGGTCCGCCTCCGCCGGGCGACCGATTCCTGCGCCCCCGAGGGGCTCGGAAATCCGTCGCCGGCCGACCGGCTTGTCCTGGGACCGATCAGTTCATCCTGATCGCTCCGGGGGCAAGTCGGGCCGTGGAGAGGGGCCGGCTCCGGGACGGTCCGGTCGCCCGGACGTCCCCTCGCGCGTCGCGCCAATCACCACGCATGCTTGCGGACCATTCGCATCGGTGTGCTTCCTTGGAAGAACGCCGCCGGACGCCCCGCGGCGCCGGCCTCTGATTTCGAACGGGCAAGTCTATCGCCGCCGACGTTCCCGCGTCAAAGACGCGCCCAACGCCCTCCCGTCCGTCCCCGGCCGCTCTGCGGGCGCCCGCCGGGCCGCTCACCCGCACAGGACGCGTCAAACCCCATTCGGCCCGCCCCTCGATTGACTCCCGGCCCCCGCCCGGCGATTCTTCGACCCCAGTGGACGACTTCTCCCACAGATTGGCCGGACCGGACGGCGCCGTCCTCATCGTGGCCCTTCCACCCTCGGTCAACCACATCACCGCCGAATCAATCCGCCAGGGGGTCTCCCGCCTCGTCCCCAACCGTGACGACGCCGCCGTCATCCTCGACTGCGCGAGCGTCTCGCTCATTACCTCGATCGGGATCACGGCGCTGCTGCAGATCCAGGAGCGCTGCCGCGACGCGGGCGCGCCGATGGCCTTGGCTGCGCTCACCGAGCCCATCCGCCGGATGCTGGTGATGCTGAAACTGGACCGCCAGTTCGAAATGGCCCACTCGGTGGATGATGCGCTCCAGCGCATCGAGTCGAAGCGCTGAGCGGAGACCGCGTTCCGTCAGAGCCGGGAGCGGAAGCGACCGGAGCAAGGACGAACAGTGCGCGGCTCTCCGGCCCGACGGGCTGAAGGTCAGTAGCCGGGGGTCAAGCGAGTCTTCGAGCGCGACCCCCGGTGTGCGGCATTCGCGCATCGACCCCGAAGGGGTCGTCGTTGCGCAGCATGCTCAGGTCACGCTGACCCCTACGGGGTCGTACTCGCAATCCATCGCTTTCCGGGGGTGTCGTCGTCCGCCGGGGCGGACTCCTCCACCCCCGGCTATTGACGTTCAGGCCGTCGGCCTGCAGGCGCGCCGCCGGTGATCTAGACCCGATCCCCCGGCGCGATCGCCCGGGCCACCTTCATGGCCCGCTGCCCCTTGAACTGCCCGATGTGGCCCACGAACTTCTTGTTCCCCTCGACCGTGAGGGAGACATGACGTGCCGCGGGCTTCTCGGTGACAATCAAATCGCCCACCGCCAGCGACATCAGGTCGCGCAGCGTGATGGTCGTCTCGGCGAGGATGGCCGTGACCTCGAGCCCGGCGCCGCCGAGCTGGCCGGCGATGCGCCCCGCGAACTTCTGGCGCGAGCCCGCGGGAATCGCTGAGAACCACGACTGGCGCGAGAGGTCCGCCACCACGGGCTCGATCACGTTGTACGGGATGCACAGGTTCATCGTGCCCGCGCGGCTGCTCATCTTCACCTCGAAGCCGATGACGATGACCACCTCGTTGGGCGGCACGATCTGCACCAGTTGCGGGTTCGACTCGGACCCCGAGAGGGAGAACTCGATCTTCTTGAGCCCCGCCCACGCCTCGCCCAGCGCCGCCAGCCCGCGCCCGAGGATGCGGTGGATCAAGCGCTCCTCGATGGTCGTGAGCGGGCGCTGGGGGATGAACAGTTCGGCGTTGGTGCCGCCGAGCAGGCGGTCGATGATGGGGTAGATGATGAGTGGCGAGATCTCGAGGCACATGAGCCCCTCGAGCGGGGGCGCGGAGAGCAGGTTGAACGAGGTGGGGTTGGGCAGACCGAGGTTGAACTCGGAGTAGGTCATCTGCTCGCACGAGGCGACCTTGACCTCGACGATGGTGCGCAGGTAGCCCGAGAGCGCCGCCCCGAAGTTTCGCGCGAACGCCTCGTGCAGCGTCTGCAGGGCGCGCATCTGGTCCTTCGAGACGCGCTCGGGCCGCTTGAAGTCGTACCGGCGGACCTCGACGTTGTCGAAGTCGCGCCGCTTGCGGCTGAAGATCGTCGATTCGCGCGTCTCGGCGCTGACCTCGCCGGTGTCCACGGCGGCCAGCAGGGCGTCGATCTCGGATTGGTCAAGCACTTCTGCCATCGGCGGGTGGGGCCCCGACGCGCGCAGAGACCGACCCGGCCCGCGCGACGCGCCACCCCGTCTATCGGGCCGCGCACTTGCTGCGCTTGAGACTCCCGGGCGTCTCGCGCATCCAACCCCCGACCCCCGCTTCTACACTTGAGGCCCCCATGCCCACCACGGCCTTCCTTCGTCGATTCCTCGCCCTCACGCTGCTCCCCCTCGCACTGGGGTTTGCCGCGCTCGGCGCGCCCTTCCCCGTTCCCGGAGAGGCGGGGGCCGGCGACGCGCAGCCGGTCACGCTGTCGGGCGTGGCCCAGAAGGCCAGGGTCGCGCCGGGCGACCAGATCGCCGTCGCCGTCGTGTTCGACTTCGCGCCGCACTGGCACGTCTGGCCGCACGACCCGAACGTGCCCAAGGAACTGGACCTCTCGCCGATCCCGACGGAGATCGCGCTCAAGGCGGGCGCGCCCGGCGGCGCTGCGTCGAGCGTGCCGGGCGTGCGCATCGGCGCGGTGCAGTGGCCCGCGCCGGTTGAGGTGGAGGTCTCGTTCGGCGCGAAGCCGGGCAAGATCGAGTCGTACGCGGGCAAGGCGGTGGCGTACGTGCCGGTGATGATCGCGCCCGATGCGGCGCCGGGCGTGCGCACGCTCGACTTCGCGGTGTCGTACCAGGCGTGCAACGAGACGATGTGCCAGGCGCCGGCGGACGAGGTGGTGACAGTCACTCTCGAAGTGGTGGCGTCCGGCGGCGCTTCCGGGGGCGCTTCCGGGGGCGCGAGCGGCGAGCACGCGGACCTTTTCAAGGACTTCGACCTCGGCGCCTTCGCGCGCATGGCGACGGCCAAGGCCGACGCCGTGCAGTTCAACGTGTTCGGCTACAAGTTCAAGGTCGAGGGCGCGGGTGTGCTGGGCGTGCTGACGCTCTGCCTGCTCGCGGCGCTCGGCGGGCTGTTGCTCAACCTCACCCCCTGCGTGCTGCCGGTGATCCCCATCAAGATCATGGGTCTCGCGGCGTCGGCGGGGAACCCGGCCAAGTGCTTCCGCCAGGGGCTGGTGATGAGCGCGGGCGTGGTCGCGTTCTGGCTGGCGCTGGGCGCCGCGATCGCGACGATCGCGGGGTTTGACGCGATCAACACGCTGTTCCAGCGCGCGTGGTTCTCGATCGCGGTGGGGGGGTTCATCGCGGTGATGGCCGTGGGCATGCTGGGCATGTTCACCGTCTCGCTGCCCAAGTTCGTCTACATGGTGGACCCCAGCCGCGAGACCGCCGGCGGCGCCTTCATGTTCGGCGTCATGACCGCGGTGCTCTCGACGCCCTGCACGGCGCCCTTCATGGGCACCGCGGCGGCGTGGGCGACCACGAAGCCCCCCGTGATCACGATGCTCACGTTCGCGGCGATCGGCCTTGGCATGGCGCTGCCCTACCTGATCTTGTCGGCGAACCCGAAACTCGTGGCGAAGGTGCCGCGCACGGGCCCGGCGAGCGAGCTGGTGAAGCAGGTGATGGGCATGCTGATGCTCGCGGTGGCGTGCTGGTTCCTGGGCATCGGCCTCGTGGCGGCGACGAACACGCCGCCGGACCCGCCGTCGCGCCTGTATTGGTGGGCCGTCGCGGCGTTCGGCGCGGGCGCCGGGCTGTGGCTGATCTGGCGGACGTTCAAGATCACGAAGAAGCCGCTGCGCCGGGCGCTGTTCACGGTGGTGGGGCTGGCGTTCGCGATCATCACGCCCGCCGTGGCGGCGGACGTCACCGACAAGGGCCCGATCAACTGGACGTACTACACGCCCCAGCGCTTCGACGAGGCGGTGTTGCGCGGCGACGTGGTCGTGATCGATTTCACCGCCGAGTGGTGCCTCAACTGCAAGGCGCTCGAGAACGCCGTGCTGCACCGGCCGGAGATCGCGGCGCTGCTGAACGGCAAGGGCGTTGCGGCCTTGAAGGTCGATCTCACCTCCAACAACCCCGACGGCAAGGCGAAACTCAAGGAACTCAACTGGGTCGGCATCCCGCTGCTGGCGGTGTACGGGCCGGGCCTCGGGGCGAACTCAACCGTGGACGGCGCCGGCCAGCCGCTGAAGTTTGATACGTACACGCAGCAGGTGGTGCGAGAAGCGATCGAGCGGGCGCGGAAGTAGTAAGCGACGCGAATCGCGTTGACCTTGCCCGTCAGAGCCCGGAGCGGGAGCGACGGGAGCAACAGCGCGACAAACGGAGCCCCGAGCGCGAGCTCGGGACGATTGTCTGGTGCGTCCGTCCCGAGCTCGCGCTCGGGGCTCTGTAGGAACAAGCCGGCGAGGTGCGCCGCGCGGTTGAACGCGCGCTGGACTTCGCACTCGCGCGCTCGCGCTCACTTCCCGTCGTCGTCGCCGCCACCAACATCCTGATCAATCTTGATGTCGTCGATCGTGCCCGTCTTGGCGTCGGCGCCGGCGCTCTCGATCTTGAAGGACTTCTTGTCCTCCGACATCGTGAAGCGGTAGGGGCGGCCCCACTTGTCGATCTTCCACTCGTCCTGCAGGCCGGCGACGTCGTCGAGGGTCATCGGGGCGGGGGCGCCCGCGCGCATCTGCGTGTTGATCGCGTCGGCGATGCGCGTCGCGTCGAGGAGGGCCTCTCCGCCGTGGATCGCGGCGCCGATGCCGACGGCGGCGAGGACGATCCCCAGCCCGCCGAGGACGAGGAAGAACACGATCATGCCGAACGAGCCGACGAGGCCGATGATCACGCCGGCCATCGCGAAGCCCTTGGGCTCGCGGCGGAGCGCGATGGCGGACATCACCAGTCCGATGGGGCAGAGAATGCCTGCGCAGGCCACGAAGCCCACCAGCGAGACGATGAATCCGGCGAGCCCCAACTGGTTGGACTGCGGGCCGGCGGTGCGGGGGTCTTCGAAACTGTGCTGTGTCATTGGTTCCTCGTTCGTATCATCTTCGACCGATGCGGCGAAGCGCGGTGAGCGAAGGCGGGGTCGGGCGCGCCAACGGCGGGCGCCCCGGGTCGCGGCTCGCCCTCACGCTGCAGCGCGCGTGCTGGCTCATCGGCGCCGCCGCTCTCGCGGCGTTCGGGGTCAGCCTCTTCTGCGCGTTCGGCGCGCAGGTCGGCAGGCTGAACCTGTACGCGGCCTCCGGGCGCGCGTGCGTGAAGTGGTGGCACGGCGCCGACGCCGCCGGCCCCACGAGCAGCGCGCCAGCAAGTGATTGGCGCCCGGGCGCCTCGGGTTTCTGGGCGCAGTCGCGCGCGGTTCGCGTGCACTGGCTCCCCAGCGCGGGCGACAAGGCCGGATACGTCTTCGCGACCCTGCCCCTGTGGGCGCCCGCGGCAGGGGCGGTAGGGCTCGGATTGGCCTTGCGAGGGGTGGGGCGGCGCCGGGACGGGTCAGGGGCCCGGTAGGGGGCGGGGCGGCCGGGAGCCGGCCGGTTGCCCC
>CAYVSR010000065.1:6231-9976 GCA_964453125.1 uncultured Phycisphaeraceae bacterium
CCCGCACAGATCGCTATTCTTTCGACCCGCTTCGACCGGCCCCGGTCCCCACGGCCCGGCGGTCCCGACGAGGTGGGGAATCGGTCGAACGAGCCCCGGGCCGAGCGTGGCGCGGGGCGTCAGTGTCCTGTTCAGCGAAAGAGGACGGCTCCGGCCTGTCGCCGGCGCGGTCCTCCCGACGGAGTCTGCTGTGGTCCGCATCCGCATGAGTCGCATCGGTCGCGTGCATCGCCCCTTCTATCGCATCGCCGCGATCGACCAGCGCACGAAGCGCAACGGCAAGGTCATCGAGCCGCTGGGCTGGTACGACCCGATCGCGAAGGACGAGTCGAAGCAGATCAACCTCGATGTCGAGCGTGTGAAGCGCTGGCTGAGCGTGGGCGCGCAGCCGTCGGACACGGTGATGAACATCCTCATCAAGATGGACCTCATCGCGCCGGACAAGGCGAAGGACTGGAAGGACCGCCACGCGAAGCGCGTCGAGGCCAAGCAGAAGGCGCCCGTGAAGGCGCCGGCGAAGAAGGCGTGACGACGGCGCGGAGCGCGCGATGCGCATCGACGTTCTGACACTCTTCCCGGCGCTCTTCGAGCCGGTTCTCTCGGAAAGCATCAGCGGTCGCGCCCGCGAGGCGGGCCTCGTCGAGTGGCACGCGACCGACATCAGGAGATACGCGGACAACAAACACAAGAAGGCGGACGACCGCCCCTTCGGAGGCGGGCCCGGCATGGTCATGATGTGCCAGCCGCTGTGGGACGCGGTGCGAGACGTGGAGTCTCAATCCCCGCTCCCCGCGACGCGCGTGCTCATGACCCCCCAGGGCCGCCCCCTGACGCAGGCGCTGGTCGAGGAACTGGCCGCGAGGCCCCGGCTCCTGATCATCGCCGGCCACTACGAGGGGATCGACGAGCGGGTGATCGAACGCCTCGCCCCGATGGAGATCAGCGTCGGAGACTTCGTGCTCTCCGGCGGCGAGATCCCGGCGCTGGCCCTGATCGACGCTGTGGTCCGCCTCCTGCCCGGGGCGCTGGGCCACGAGGGCTCGGCGGCGAGCGACTCGTTCTCCCGCACTGGGCCGGCAGGCGAGCGCCTCCTCGACTGCCCGCACTACACGCGGCCTCGCGTGTGGGAGGGGATGGAGACGCCGGAGGCGCTGACCAGCGGCGACCACGCGAGAGTGGACCGATGGCGGAGGGAGCAGATGCTGGCGCGGACCCGCGAGCGCCGACCCGAACTACTCGACACGCCCGAACGACCGACCACGACCGACACGACCACGAAGAGCAACCCATGAACGTCCAGCAAATCATCGAGAGCGTCACCGCTTCGGCCCGCAAGAGCGACGTCCCCACCATGGACATCGGCGACACGGTCAACGTGCACTGCCGCATCGTGGAGGGCGACAAGGAGCGCATCCAGATCTTCCAGGGCGTGCTGATCTCGCGCAAGGGCCGCGGCGCCATGGCGATGATGACCGTGCGGCGCATCGTGGACAACCAGGGCGTCGAGCGCATCTTCCCGATCGACTCGCCGCGCGTGGCGAAGTTCGAAGTCGTGCGCAAGGCCGACGCCCGTCGCGCCAAGCTCTACTTCCTGCGCGAGCGCGTGGGCAAGCAGCGTCGCCTGCGCGACAAGCGTCGCGGCCTCGAGGCGGCCATCGCCCCGGCCGCGGTCGCCGCACCGGTCGCGAAGGCGTGAGGCGTCGCGATCCCTGAAACACAAACGCCCCGGCGAGCGGTCGCCGGGGCGTTGTTCGTTTGCGGAATCGCGGCTTCGGGCGGTTCGCTCACGCGCCGGCGGCTCGCGATCGGATGCGATTCTCGAGCAGGCCAGTAGGATGGGAGCATGGGCCGCCTCGGTCGCGCATCGTGCATGGTCATCGCCTTGGGCTTGGGCGCGACGGTCACGGCGTGCCGGAGCGATCCGACGGGAGAGGGCGCGCCGGCGCCACCGCCGCAAGCGCCGCCGTCGAACGTGCGCTACGGCGTTGTCACGCCGCAGCTCAAGCCGGGCGAGCAGCCGTTCCCCGATGTCCGCATCGACTTCGCCGCCAAGACCGTCGAGTTCGACGCCACGGTGCCCATCGACGCCCACAACGAGGACGGCGTCCCGATCTTCCTCGAACTCATCGCCTGTTCCCCCGACACCCGCGAGCACGAGTCGCTCGTCGTCACCGACGCGCTGCCCTCAAACATCCACGCGGCGCTGCTGCTCATCGGGCTTGAGTCCGGCCGGCCGGGCGGCTTCAGAAGGGCGAAGCAGCAAGAGGGCGCCACGGCCAACGCGCCCACGCCGTTCGAGCGCATCGCCCCCGAGGGCGACGCCGTGCGCGTCGAGTTCGTCGTCGTGCGCGACGGAGTGGAGTCGGCCGAGCCCGCGGCGTCGTGGGTCGTGCGCGACCGCACCGGCGAGGCCCTGCCCGACGAGGGCTTCGTCTTCGCCGGCTCGCGGTTCGTCACGAGACAGGGGCGGGAGTGGTACGACGCCGACGGCGCCGGCACGCTGATCGGCCTGCACACGTTTGGGTCCGAGTGCGTCGCGTGGCGAGGTGTGATGAGCCCCGAGTCCACGCTCGACGAGCCGGTGTGGGTCGCCGACGTGAAGCGAACCCCGCCCATCGGAACGCGCGTGATCGTGCGCCTTTCGCCCGCGAAATGACCTCGCCGCCGGTCATGGGATCAACTCGCGAGCGAGCAGCATCGCCCGGTGACCGCGACCGGCCGCGCGTCAGAGCTGGCCGGCGCCGGGGTCGGGCTCGCTCTCGACCGGCTCGAGCAGCCCCGCCGCATTGACCGCCGCGGCGCCGAGGCGCACGCGGAACTCGATTGACGCGCCCTCGCGCACCACCGAGAGGCGGGCCTCCTCGCCCGGCTTTCGCGCGCTGATCTTCGAGCGCAGCACGTCGGACGAGTGCATCCGCACGCCGTCGAGGTGGGTGATGACGTCGCCCTCGCGCAGCCCCGCGCGCTGGGCCGGCTGATCGGGCTGCACCATGGTCACATACACGCCCGTGCCGCGATAGAGCGGCTCGCGCACCGGCTGCGCGGGAGCGCTTTCCGGCTGGGCGGGGTCGATCGTGGGGAGCGCGTCGGCGCCGCTCTCCGGCCGGGCGCGCGGGCGCAGCGGCAGGCCCGAATCCGAGAGGTCGGCCAGGCCGATGCCGAGGTATCCGCGCATCACGATGCCCTTCGAGGCGATCTGGGTGACGACGGCCTCGAGGGTTTCGATGGGGATGGCGAAGCCGACGCCCGCGTTCTGCCCCTGCCGGTCGTGGAAGGCGCGTGTGTTGTTCGCCGTGACGATCGCTGTGATCATGCCCACCACGCGCCCGTTCACATCCACCAGCGGGCCGCCGGAGTTGCCGGGGTTGGCCGCGGCGTCGGTCTGAATGAAATTCGAGTACCCGCCGCGACCCGTGGGCCCGTCGGCGGCGCGCCCGAGGCCCGAGACGATGCCCTCGGTCATCGAGAACTTGAAGCCGAAGGGGGAGCCGAACGCGTAGACGCGGTCGCCGCGCCGGAGGGTGTCCGCCTGGGCGCGGCGCGCGGGCACCAGCGCGGCGTCGGGCTCGACGCGGATGACGGCGATGTCGGTCGAGCGGTCCTCGCCGACGAATCGCGCGGGGAGGGCACGGCCGTCGGCGAACTGCACGACGATGTCGGTCGCGTCGCGCACCACGTGGGCGTTGGTGACGATGTGCCCCTTGAGGTCGAACGTCCAGCCCGCGCCCTCGGAGGAAGGCAGCCC